>NZ_JBRREF010000059.1:0-30122 GCF_056760135.1 Stenotrophomonas sp. STEN023
GCCGGTAGTACAGAAGCTGCCTGGACTGACAGCAATTGCAGCTATCTTTCCAGTTTTCTTTGCATCAGCTTCGCGGCTCACGCCGCTCCCACAAGTGAGTGGCGTGGGTTGCTGGTATGGCCCCAGCCGAACATGGCTCGGCGCTACAGGTGGAAATCCTGGCGTAGCAAACCGTAGATGGCGCTGTCGCAGATCTCGCCGTTTACCTGCCAGCGTTCGCGGAGCAGGCCTTCACGGACGAAACCGAACCTCTCCACCAGGCGGCAGGAGGGCAGGTTGCGTGGATCGATGTCGGCCTCGATGCGGCGCAGCCCCAATTCGTTGAACACATGGCCAAGTACCAGCTGCAGGGCTTCGCTGGCCAGGCCGCGGCCCTGCCAGTCGGGATGCAGGCTGTAACCGATCTCGGCACGTGCCTGTATCAGATCCATGTAGAAGATGGCGCTGCTGCCTATCAACAGGTCGCTATCCGCGTCGGCAATTGCCCAGACCAGCATGTCCAGTTCGCGGCGTTGGCGCTGGATGTCAGCGATCTTCTGTTCGGCCTGTTCAAGCTCGGTCCAGGCCGGGTAGCTCCAATAGCGCATCACCCGCGCATCGCTGTGGATGGCAAACAACGCCGCAGCGTCGTCACCACGGACTTCACGCAGGCGCAGGCGAGGGCTGGACAGTTCGGGTTGGGACAGACGGGGTGACATCCATTTCACTCAAGGTTTGCCCCATCACGCAGGGCGGGCGAGAATTGCAGTTTCCCCTACTTTGCGGAGCTGATCCTGCCATGTCCATCGTTCGCATGACCGACCTCGACCTTTCCGGCAAGCGCGTGCTGATCCGCCAGGATCTGAACGTGCCGATCGACGAGAGCGGCAAGATCACCTCCGAACAGCGCATCACCGCCTCGCTGCCGACCCTGAAGCTGGCGCTGGAGAAAGGCGCTGCCGTGCTGGTGACCTCGCACCTGGGCCGTCCCAAGGAAGGCGTGTGGAGCGAGGCCGATTCGCTGGCGCCGGTGGCCAAGCGTCTGTCCGAGCTGCTGGGCGTGGATGTTCCGCTGGTCAAGGACTGGGTGGACGGCGTCGACGTGGCCCCGGGCCAGATCGTGCTGCTGGAAAACTGCCGCATGAATGTGGGCGAAGGCAAGGACGACGAGGCCTTGTCGCAGAAGTACGCCGCACTGTGCGATGTGTTCGTGATGGATGCCTTCGGCACCGCGCACCGCGCGCAGGCCTCGACCCATGGCGTGATCCGCTTCGCTCCCGTCGCTGCCGGCGGCCCGCTGCTGATGGCCGAGCTGGACGCGCTGGACAAGGCGCTGGCCAACCCGGCGCGCCCGCTGCTGGCGATCGTTGCCGGCTCCAAGGTCTCGACCAAGCTGGAACTGCTGTCCAGCCTGGTCAGCAAGGTCGACCAGCTGATCGTCGGTGGCGGCATCGCCAACACCTTCATCGCTGCCGAAGGCCACGGTGTCGGCAAGTCGCTGGTCGAGAACGATCTGCTGGATACCGCGCGCAAGATCGATGCCGACGCCAAGGCACGCGGTGCCGAGATCCCGCTGCCGACCGACGTGGTGGTGGCACCGGCCTTCGCCGCTGATGCCCCGGCCACGGTCAAGGCGGTGGATGCGGTCAGCGCCGACGACATGATTCTTGATATCGGCCCGCAGACTGCCGCGCAGTACGCCGAACTGATTGCCAAGGCCGGCACCGTGGTCTGGAACGGCCCGGTTGGCGTGTTCGAGTTCGACGCGTTCGGCAAGGGGACTGAAGCGTTGGCCAAGGCCATCGCCAGTTCCAATGCGTTCTCGATTGCTGGCGGTGGCGACACCCTGGCCGCGGTCGACAAGTACGGCATTGCCAAGCAGGTGAGCTATATCTCCACCGGCGGCGGCGCGTTCCTGGAGTTCCTGGAAGGCAAGACCTTGCCGGCGGTGGCAGCGCTGGAGGCTCGCGGCTCGTGAGCCGCGATGTCTTCTTCTTTGATCTCGACGGCACGCTGATCGATTCGGCCGTCGGCATCACCCGCTGCGTGGCTTTTGCACTGGAACAGATGGAGCATCCAGTGCCGGGCGATGCCGAGCTGCGCAAGTGGATCGGCCCGGCGCTGCGTACCAGCTTCAAGCCCTTGTTTGGCGACGCCCTGCGCGTGGAGCGGGCGGTGGAGTTGTACCGCGAGCGTTTCGATGCGCACGGCTGGAAGGAGCACGACATCTATGCCGGTATCGGTGATGTCGTGCAGGGCCTGCATGCGGCCGGCCATCGGCTGGCCGTGGTCACCGCCAAGAACGAGCCGCATGCGCGGCGTATCGTCGAGCACCTGCCGTTTGGTGACTGCTTCGAGGACATCATCGGTGCGACCGAAGATGGTTCGCGCAGCCACAAGCCGGAGTTGATCGCCGAGGCCTTGCAGCGTTTGTCATTGCAGGCATCGCGGTGCTGGATGATCGGCGACCGCCGCATGGACATCGAAGGCGCGCGTCACCATGGCATGCGCAATGTGGGTGTGCTGTGGGGCTTTGGTGGTCGCGAAGAGTTGCAGGCTGCCGGGGCTGGGGCGGTGGTGGCTACGCCGGATGAGTTGGCGACGGTGCTGCGCGGTTGATTGATGGGTTTGATGTGTAGAGGCTCCGGTAACCGGAGCCGTGATGCAGGCAGATCTCAGCAAGATTTCAATTCGTCATTCCCGCCTGCGCGGGAATGACGATCTGAAGGAGTTTCGGGGAAAGCTGCCAGCGCTCGTGCTGTGCTCGCACCACTTGTCGCCCGATGTCCTCGGCATGTCTCCACTGCCAACTTTTATTGCTGCGGAGCAGCAAAACTTTTCCCGAAGCCAACACGCAACAGCAACATTCGCGTGCTGAGCTATCGCCTGCGCTTATCGACCTATGCAAAGCAGCTATAGGTCCCGCGTTGTCATACCGTACGGTATGTCCAAACAGACTGTCTGGCCTGTCTTTGGGACACAGCAGAAAGTGTCGTATGAAATCGTATGCGACATCGTTGTCATGCAATGGATGTGCTACTTTCGGCGGTCTATTAGGGAGACCACGCACAATGATTGAACGTCAGCGCCGCACCAAGATCCTCGCCACCCTCGGGCCGGCAACTGACGCGCCAGGGGTGCTGGACGATCTGTTCCGCGCCGGCGTCAACGTTGTGCGTTTGAACTTCTCCCACGGCGATCCGTCCGGTCAGGCCAAGCGTGCAGCCGACGTGCGTGCCGCCGCCCAGCGTGTGGGCGTGGAAGTTGGCATCCTCGCCGACCTGCCGGGCCCGAAGATCCGCATCGAGCGTTTTGCCGAAGGCAAGATCAAGCTCAAGGCCGGCGACCGTTTCGACCTGATCGCCAGCACCTCGGCACCGGCCGGTGACACCAATCAGGTAGGCGTGAGCTACCTCGGCCTGCCGCAGGACGTGGCGCCGGGCGACGTGCTGCTGCTCGACGACGGCCTGATGCAGCTGCAGGTGGTTGAAGTGCAGGGTGATCGCATCATCAACACCGTGCTCAATGACGGCGTGCTGTCCGACCGCAAGGGCTTGAACAAGCAGGGCGGCGGTCTGTCGCTGGGCGCACTGACCGAGCGCGACAAGGAGCTGATCGGCATCGTTGCCAAGATCGGCGTGGACTTCATCGCCGTCTCGTTCTGCCGCAATGCGCAGGACATGAACGATGCGCGTGAAATCGCCGAGTCGCATGGTTGCTACGCCGCGCTGGTGTCCAAGATCGAGCGCACCGAAGCCATCGAGAACCTGGAAGAGATCGTCGACGCCAGCGATGTGGTGATGGTGGCGCGTGGTGACCTGGGCGTGGAAATCGGCGACGCCGAACTGCCAGGCCTGCAGAAGAAGATCATCAAGGCCTCGCTGGCGCAGAACAAGGTGGTGATCACCGCCACGCAGATGCTGCAGTCCATGGTCGAAAGCCCGATCCCGACCCGCGCCGAAGTGCTGGACGTGGCCAACTCGGTCATCGACGGTACCGATGCGGTGATGCTGTCGGCCGAAACCGCGGCCGGTGCCTATCCGGTCAAGGCGGTCGAGGCGATGGCCCGTATCTGCCTGGGTGCCGAGCGCCAGTTCCAGACCGAGACCGACTTCAACGCCTCGCCGCGAAATCTGGAGCGTGCTGACCAGGCCATCGCCATGGCCACCATGTTCCTGGCCCAGCACGTGGGCGTGCGCGCCATCGTGGCGATGACCGAATCCGGTGGTACCGCGCGTTATCTGTCGCGCTTCCGCGCCAAGTCGCCGATCTACGCGGTTACCCGCCATGACGGCGCGCGCCGGCAGATGGCGCTGATGCGCGATGTGTTCCCGATCAATTTCGACAGCCGTGGTTTCACCCCGCGTGAAGCCGCGCGCGGCAGCATCCGTCTGCTGGTCGAGTCCAACCTGCTGGAAGCGGGGGATCGCGTGGTGTTCACCAGTGGCGAGCACATGGAAACCCATGGCGCCACCAACACCTTGCGTCTGCTGGAAGTGGGTAACGATGGCCGCGCCAGCGGTCTGGGCGACCTGTAAGCGGCGCCAGCAACAAGCCACCGCTCCGGTCATCAGCTGATCGGAGCGGACAGGTTTTGTCCTGACATGACAGGCTGAAACCGATTCCAGACCTCGCGGGCAGCCAGCCGGTGAGCGGGCCGGGCTATAATCCGGGTTTTCCCGCACCCTGTTACAGGAACCTCATGAGCATCGAACTGCTGGCTGAAACCGCCCAGGCAATGGTCGCCCCGGGCAAGGGCATCATCGCCATTGACGAATCCACCGGCACGATTGCCAAGCGCTTCGCAAGCGTCGGCATCGAGAACACGGAAGAAAACCGTCGTGCCTACCGCGAGCTGCTGCTGACCACGCCGAAGCTCAACGAGCACATCTCCGGCGCGATCCTGTACGACGAAACCATCCGCCAGTCGACCAAGGACGGCGTGCCGTTCGCCAAGTACATGGCCGACAACGGCATGATCCCGGGCATCAAGGTCGACAAGGGGGCGCACCCGCTGGCCGGCTGCCCCGGTGAGCTGGTGACCGAAGGCCTGGATGGCCTGCGTGAGCGCCTGCAGGAGTACTACAAGCTGGGCGCGCGTTTCGCCAAGTGGCGTGCGGTGATCAACATCGGCGAAAGCATGCCGTCGGGCACCTGCATCGAGTCCAATGCGCATGCGCTGGCCCGTTATGCCGCGCTGTGCCAGGAATGCGGCCTGGTGCCGATGGTCGAGCCGGAAGTGATCATGGACGGCGACCACGACATCGAGACCTGCTACGAGGTCACCGAAGCCACCCTGCGTTCGCTGTTCGACGCCCTGTACCAGCAGAACGTGGTGCTGGAAGGCACCATCCTGAAGGCCTCGATGGTCATCCCGGGCAAGACCTGTGACGAGCAGGTGGATGTCGAGGAAGTGGCCGAGTCCACCGTGATGTGCCTGAAGTCGACCGTGCCGGCGATCCTGCCGGGCGTGGTGTTCCTGTCCGGTGGCCAGAGCGACGAGCAGTCCACCGCGCACCTCAATGCCATGAACCAGGTCGGCACCTTGCCGTGGCCGCTGAGCTTCTCCTACGGCCGCGCCATGCAGCAGGCTGCACTGAAGCTGTGGGCCAAGGACATGAAGGGCAACTACGCTGCCGCACAGAAGACCGTGTTCGAGCGTGCCAAGGAAAACGGCCTGGCTGCACAGGGCAAGTGGGAAGGCTGATAGGCCATCTCATATGAGTTGAGCAGAACGCCGGCTAATAAGCCGGCGTTTTGCTTTTCTGCAGCTGGCTGTTGTTTTTGTGGGAGCGGCGTAAGCCGCGAAGCCGGTTCGGATCAAACCGCCAGCATGGCGGCAATTGCAAACACCTTGTACGGCTGCAGCCTTGCTAGCTTCGCGGCTTACGCCGCTCCCACAAAATCATCATTTCCACCATTCCCGCAGCACAGCTCTACAATCGGATTTTCCATCAAGGATGATCCGATGCATCGCAGAATCACGCTTGGGCTGTTTGCATCGACCATCGCTGTGTCCGCCTTCGCTGCGGAAACACGCAGCTTTGATATCCAGCACTACGCGACCACCCTCGATCTGGATATCGCCGCTGGTCAGCTGCAGGGCGACACCCTGGTGCGGTTCAACGCAACCGCTCCGCTGCAGCAGCTGGTTCTGGACAGTGGTGAACTGGTCGTCGACTCGGCCACGCACAATGGCAAGCCGGTGGACTTCCAACTGGCAGATGGAAAGCTGACCGTCAGCCTCGCGGAGATATTGAATGCTGGTGAGCAAGCCAGCGTGCGCCTGCATTACCACGGCAAGCCGCGCTTCGGCCTGGAGTTCGCTGCCGAGCGAAACGAGGTCTACACCATTTTCTCCACCGATCAATGGATGCCGTCGATCAACGCGCCGGACGAGCGTGCCACCTTGCTGCTGGCATTGCGCCTGCCCAAGGATCTGACTACTGCTGCGGTAGGCGAGGCCTTGCCGTCGCGGCAATTGCCGGATGGCCGCATCGAGCACCGCTGGCAGCTGCGCACGCCGATGCCTGGCTACGTCTACGGCTTTGCCGCTGCGCCTTACCTGCATGTGCAGCAAACGCATGCCGGCAACACCTTGCATTACTACGCGCTGGATCGTTCAGAGGGTGAGCTGCGGCAACTGTTTGCCGACACCGGCGCCATGTTGGACTTCTTTGCCGAGCGCGCAGGTCTGGCCTATCAGGGCGACTATCGGCAAGCCTTGGTCAAGCGCACCATCGGTCAGGAAATGGCTGGGCTGTCGCTGATGTCGGAGGCCTACGGGCAGGAGGTGCTTGCCGACGCCACCCAGACCAGCTTGATCGCACACGAGGCTGCACATCAGTGGTGGGGCAACCGCGTTACCTGTGCAGGTTGGGAGCACTTCTGGCTCAACGAAGGGTTCGCCAACTTCATGACCGCTGCATGGTTGCAGCAGTCGCAGGGTGAAGCGGCGTATCAGGCGATGGTGCAGGGCTGGGAGCAGCGGCTGCTGGCGTTGCGCGCGAAGGGCGCTGATAGAGCGTTGGTATATCCGAACTGGGACAAGCCCACCTCCGATGACCGTGCGGTGGTCTACCGGAAGGGCGCCTATGTGCTGCACCGCTTGCGCTTGGAGCTGGGTGAGGAGGTGTTCTGGCGCGGACTGCGGGAATACACGCAGGCCAATGACGGGAAGTCGGTGGTGACGGCGGATTTCCAGAAGGCGATGGAGCGTGCTGCCGGGCGCTCGTTGCAGGGGTTCTTTGATGCTTGGGTTTACGGGGTGAGTGGTGAAGTGGGGTGATGGCTTGCTGCCAAGAGCTACCCCTCCCCAACCCTCCCCTTTGCTGCACGAAAGGGAGGGGGCAAAAGCGGCTACCTGCCATCTGCCCGACCTGCACAAACGGCCCCCTCCCTTTGCCGCAGGCAAGGGGAGGGCTGGGGAGGGGGAGTTTTTGCTTTTGCTTGGCCGTTGAACAGCCAAAACCCTCAATGCGCAGGCGCAAACCCGCCAGCAAACGACGCCAGCACAGACCCTGCCTGCTCCTGCGCCGGCCCCGCGCTTGCCAGGGCCTGCTGATAGATCTTGAACGCCGCAGCGTTGTAAGCCACCAGTACAATCCGCGAGGGCCGCGCATGGCTCTTCTGCCAGGTCATGGTCTCGGTCGCAGCAATCACCGCCGCCGAATGCAGCGGGTAGCCGTATACGCCACAACTGATCGCCGGAAACGCGATCGACTCCAAGCCCATCTGCTCGGCCAGCCGTAGTGACTGCCAGTAGCAATTGGCCAATAGCGCCGCTTCATCATGGCGACCATCGCGCCACACCGGCCCAACGGTATGGAACACATGCCGGGCTGGCAGATTGTGGCCGCCGGTGGCGCGCACTTCGCCGGTGGGGCAGCGCACGCCGGCACGCAGCTCGGGCAGCTGCTCGCATTCGCGTAGCAGGCCGGGGCCTGCGGCCCGATGGATCGCACCGTCCACGCCGCCGCCGCCCAGCAGGGTTTCATTGGCTGCGTTGACGATGACGTCGACCGCCAGTTCGGTTATGTCACCCTGCCAGACTTCAATGTTCATGGCGCTGATCTTCCGTTGCGGTGTATGAGAAAAATGTGACGGCCACCGCCGCGCCGGACACAACTGCAGTCTGCGCCCATGCGGTCTCATCCGGCGCGATTCACGGGCACAGAAAAGCACGAAGGCCGCATAGGCGGCCTTCGCGTTGCTGACGGGTTAAGTAACCGGGGTTACGGAAGGCCGGCCAGCCAGTCGTCGTCGGAGCCGTCGTTCACATCGGCGAACAGCGGGGTGGAGAAGTAGCGCTCGCCGGTATCGGGCAGCATTGCCAGGATCACCGAGCCGGCCTCGGCAGCGGCGGCCACATCCAGCGCGCTGGCAACCGTGGCACCGGAGGAGATGCCGACGAAGATGCCTTCCTCGGCGGCCAGACGGCGCGAGGTTTCAATCGCGCGCTCGTCCTGGATCGACAGCAACTGGTCGTAGACGTTGCGGTTGAGCACTTCCGGGATGAAGTCCGGGGTCCAGCCCTGGATCTTGTGCGGGGTGAAATCCTTGCCGGCCAGCAGGGCGGCGCCGGCCGGTTCGGTGGCGATGATGCGGGTTTCCGGACGGGCCAGCTTCAGCACTTCGCCGACGCCGGTCAGGGTGCCGCCGGTGCCCCAGCCGCTGACGAAGTAGTCCAGGCGCTTGCCGGCGAAGTCGCGCAGGATCTCGGCGGCGGTGGTCTGCCGGTGATAGGCCGGATTGGCCGGGTTGGCGAACTGGCTGGCCAGGAACCAGCCGTGCTGCTGGGCCAGCTCCTTGGCCTTGCGCACCATGCCGCTGCCGCGCTCGGCGGCCGGGGTCAGGATGACCTTGGCACCGTAGGCGCGCATCAGCTTGCGGCGCTCGATGGAGAAGGTTTCCACCATCGTGGCGACGAACTTGTAGCCGCGCGCGGCGGCGACCATTGCCAGGGCCACGCCGGTATTGCCGGAGGTGGCTTCGACGATGGTGTCACCGGGCTTGAGCAGGCCCTTCTTCTCGGCGTCGAGGATGATGGCCAGGGCCAGACGGTCCTTGACCGAACCGGCCGGGTTGAACGACTCGACTTTGACGTAGATGTCGACGCCGGCCGGGGCCAGGCGGTTGAGCTTGACCACCGGGGTATTGCCGATGGTGTCCAGAATGCTGTTGTACAGGGCCATTGAAGTCTCCGGGGAGGTGGTCAGGCGGCGTCGGCCAGTGTGGGCGGTGCCGTCTTTGCGGAAAGTGAGGAAACAGTAGGCGTTGCGTGCAGCGGCGCAGCGCCGAACCAATGCAGTTCATCGGCCAGCGCTGCCACCTCGCCGAGCACCAGCAGGGCAGGGGACTTCACCTGGTGCTGGGCGGCGGCATCCGGCAGCTGGCGCAGTTGCCCGCTGACCACCCGCTGCTCGGCACGCGAGCCGTTTTCGACCAGGGCGAATGGGGTACTGGCCGGCATTCCCGCGGCTAGCAGATGGCTACGGATCTGCGCCAATGCGGCCACACCCATATAGAACACCAGCGTCTGTCGCGGCTCCGCCAGTGCCGTCCAATCCAGCGTATCCAGCGAGTCCTTGCAGTGTGCGGTCACCAGCCGCAGCTGCTGGGCGTGGTCACGGTGGGTCAGTGGAATACCGGCATAGGCGGCGCAGGCCAGCGCGGCGGTGATACCGGGCACCACTTCAAAGGCGATGCCGTGGCTGCGCAGGAACTGCAGCTCCTCGCCGCCGCGACCGAACACGAAGGCATCGCCGCCCTTGAGTCGCACCACCCGCTTGCCGGCACGGGCATGCTCCAGCATCAGCGCGTGGATGTGTTCCTGCGCGGTGCTGCGGCCCTGCGCGGATTTGCCCACTTCGATGAAGTCGGCATCGCGGCGCGCAAGCTGCAGCACCTCGGCGCTGACCAGGCGATCGTGCAGGATTACATCGGCCTGGTTGAGTGCGCGCAGCGCGTTGAGGGTGAGCAGGCCGGGATCGCCGGAGCCGGCGCCAACCAGTACCACCGAGCCGGGATGAACCGGTGCTTCGGCTGCGAGGTCCAGCAATAGCTGGGTTTCGGCCGCGATCGACTGGCGGGAGCGCAGCAGGCCGAGCAACGGTCCCTCGATCAAGCGATCGAAGAAGCGGCGGCGTGCGGCCAGTTCGGGGAAGCGCTCGCGTATCAACCCGCGCTTGCGGCTGACCAGCTGCGCCAGTTGGCCCCAGGCCTGGTCAAACAGTTCCTCGATCTGACGGCGCACATGCCGCGCCACCATCGGCGCACCACCGCCGCTGGAAATCGCTATCTGCAGCGGCCCGCGCTCGACCACCGCAGGCACGTGGAAACCGGACAGCGCAGCGTCGTCCACCACATTGACGAACAGCCGCCGCGCTTCGGCGGCCTCGGCGACGGCGCGATTGATGGCGTTGTCGTCGGTTGCGGCAATCACCAGCCAGACCGATTGATCCAGCCATGCCGGATCAAACTGGCCGTTCAGCCATTGAACGCGGCCACCATCGCTCAACTGCTGTAGTGCTGGACTCAAGGCCGGTGCGCCCACCCGCGGCAGGGCACCAGCGCGCAGCAGTGCCTCGGTTTTGCGCTCGGCCACCGCGCCCCCGCCGACGACCAACACCGCCCGACCTTTGAGGTCGGCAAACAGGGGGAACAAGGGGCTGTCCAAGGCGGTGGCGGCGGTAGTCGGAGTAAGGTCCGTGACCGTAGCGCCGGCCCTGCGGGGCCGGAAATGAAAAGCGCCCCACGTCAGATAACTTTAGGTTATAAGTATCGGGAGCATTTTGGCCTACATTCTTCACAGTTCCTTACTGAAGATCTCTTACCAACACTGCGATGACACTTACCCAACTGCGTTACCTCGTTGCCATTGCCGATGCCGAGCTGAACATCACGCTCGCCGCGACGCGGGTGCATGCCACCCAGCCGGGGTTATCCAAGCAACTCAAACAACTTGAAGACGAGTTGGGGTTCCTGTTGTTCGTGCGCAAGGGAAGAAGCCTGGAGTCGGTGACGCCGGCCGGCGAGGAAGTGATCAACCGCGCGCGCAGCGTGTTGGCCGAAGCCAACAACATCCGCACCTACGCAGCCAACCAGCGCCGCGAAAGCCACGGCCAGCTGATCCTGACCACTACCCACACGCAGGCACGCTTCGTGCTGCCGCCCGCGGTTGCGCGCATCAAGCTGGCTTATCCGCAAGTGAGCGTGCACCTGCAGCAGGCCGCTGAAAGCGATGCACTGGATCTGCTGAGCCAGGGCGATGCCGATATCGCCATCATCAGTACTGCAGGTGGCGAACCGAGCACCGGTATTGCCGTGCCGCTGTATCGCTGGCGCAGGTTGGTGCTGGTGCCCAAGGGCCACCCGCTGGATCGTGCCGGGGTAACCCCGGACATGGCCGCATTGGCCAGCCATCCGTTGATCAGCTATGAATCCTCCACCCGCACCAGTTCCTCGTTGCGGCGCGCGTTTGCCGCCCTCGATCTGGAGCCGGACCTGACCTTGACCGCGCTGGATGCGGACCTGATCAAGACCTATGTGCGCACCGGACTGGGCGTTGGCCTGCTTGCGGAAATGGCGGTAAGCGCCAACGACACCGACCTGCGCGCCTGGCCGGCGCCGGCATCAATCCCCGAGTGCATCGCCTGGGCGGTATTGCCGCGCGACCGCGTGCTGCGCGACTACGCCCTGGAATTGGTGCACGTGCTGGCACCGCAGATCGACAAGCGTGATCTGCGCCGGGTATTGGACGGCAACCAGCAGGCTGATTGGCCGGTGCCGCCGACCTGGGAATCGTTGACGCAGACGATTACGGTCTAAGCGCAACAGGTCATGCGTAGTGCCGAGCCATGCTCGGCAGAGGCTTTCCTCGTAGACCGCGCAGGATCTTGTAGGAGCGGCGTAAGCCGCGAAGCTGACGGCAACGGGATCAGGGCTATAGCTGCAATCTGACGCAATACCAGCTTCGCGGCTTACGCCGCTCCCACAATAATCGGGATGTTGATGTGGCACCGTGCAGCAGCATTGGTAGAGCGGAGCAATGCTCCGCTGGGGATTTGCCGACAGATCATGGTTGGGTTTGTGGGAGCGGTGTGAGCCGCGAAGCTGACGATGCTTCCGAATGCAGCAATGCCTGCGATTCCATTGATGTCAGCTTCGCGGCATATGCCGCTCCCACAGCAGCTGTTGTGCTGATCCGTTGCAGGGAGGGCCTCTGCCGAGCATGGCTCGGCACTACAGTGCGGCGGTCATGCGGCAAACGGTCGCACCCTGTGCGGCGAGCCCGTTGCTTCCATGCCGATAAAATGGGCGGGTCATGCGTTCGGCTCGCTTCCAATCCTTTGTGCTCCTGCTGGCCTTTGCCGCGGCCTTGTTGATGGCAGTGGCGCCGGTCGTCAGCCGCTGGCTGCAATCGCAGCAGCTGCCTATGAGTGCCGTGGATCATGCCGCGCATGAGGCCGCGATGCAGATGCCTGTCGATCCGCATGCAGGCCATCACGACATGCAGCACATGTCGCATGCAGCCCCGGCGCTTGCAGCGACAGAGGTGAAATCTGCTTCGACGCCGGCCGATCCGCATGCCGCCCATGGCGAAGCCTGTGACTACTGCACCATGGCCTCGCGCCTGCTGCCCTGGCTGGCGGTGATCCTGATACTGGCACCACCGCTGTATCGGCTTGCGCCACAATCTCCCCGCAAAACGCTTCGGCTCGCCAGCCTGCGCTGGCCTGCACACCCGCCGCGCGGGCCGCCCGCACTCTCCAGATAACGCCACCTTTCCTGTTTGCCGCGCGCTGCCCTTGGGTAGTGCGTGGCTGTGTCGTATTGGAGAAACAAATGAAATCCCTTTCCCGTATGCCGGGTGCCCCGGCATGCCTGTCTGTCTGCGTCTGCATGGCGCTGTTTCCATCGCTCGCCCGCGCTGCCGAGCGTGATCTGACCCAAACCCTGGACACGCTGGTGGTTACCGCCGCCGCGCCCTCCTCGCCGCTGCAATGGGTCACCGATCCGCGCCTGCCGCGGCAACCGGTGCCGGCCAGTGACGGCGCCGACTATCTGAAGACCGTGCCGGGTTTTTCGGCGATCCGTAACGGCGGCACCAATGGCGACCCGGTACTGCGCGGCATGTCCGGTTCGCGTCTGAACATCCTCAGCAATGACGGCAATCTGATCGGTGCCTGTCCGTCGCGAATGGACAATCCTTTGTCATACATCGCGCCGGAAACCTATGACCGCCTGACCGTCATCAAGGGCCCGCAAAGCGTACGTTGGGGCGCAGGCGCCTCCGCCGGCACGGTGCGCTTCGAGCGCGAGACGCCGCGCTTCGACAGCCCGGGCATGGAGCTGAAAGCCAGCGCATTGGCCGGTTCCAATAACCGCAATGACCAGATGCTCGATGCCAGCTTCGGCAGCACACCGGGCTATGTGCGGGTCAACGGCAACCGCTCCGAGTCCGACGACTATCGCGATGGCAATGGCGATGTGGTGCCTTCGCGTTGGCGCAAGTGGAACGCCGATGCAGCCATCGGTTGGACTCCGGACGCCGATACTGTGCTGGAGATCAGCGCCGGCACTGGCGACGCGATTGCGCGTTACGCGGGGCGTGGCATGGACGGTGCAGCGTTCAAACGCGACAGCTATGGCCTGCGTTTCGAACGCGACAATCTGCCGGGTGCCTGGGACAAGCTGCAGGCCAATCTGTATTACAACAATGCAGACCATTTGATGGACAACTACACGCTGCGCACGCCCAACCCGGCCAGCAGCATGCCGATGCCGATGGCCTCGAACGTGGAGCGGCGTACGACTGGCGGCCGCGTCAGCAGTGAGTGGCGCTGGCAGGAAGTGGCCGTCGTCGCTGGTGTCGATGCGCAGGACAGCCGCCATCGCAGCCGCAATGGCATGGGACGCAATACCTGGCAGCAGGCGGCCTGGAAACGTGATGCCGACTTCAGCAGCCAGGGCGTGTTCACCGAGCTGACCTTGGGCGAAGGCACGCCACAGCGCTGGATCAGCGGCTTGCGTCTGGACAAGGCGACGGTCAAGGATCGACGGGCGACGACCGGCATGATGAGCATGCCAAATCCAACTGCGGGGCAACAGCGTCAGGAGGATCTCGGCAGCGGCTTCGTGCGCTATGAGCGGGATCATGGCCAAGCCTGGACCTGGTACGCAGGTATCGGACACAGCGAGCGCATGCCTGATTACTGGGAGTTGTTCTCGGCCAATGCCGGGCCGACTGGCAGTGTCAATGCGTTCTCGGGCGTGAAGCCGGAGCAGACCACGCAGTTGGATCTTGGGTTGCAGTTCCGTAGCGAAAAGCTCGACGCCTGGGTGTCGGCCTATGCCGGACGCCTGCAGGACTACATCCTGTTCCAGTACCGCAGCGGCGGCATGATGGGCAGCAGTACCCAGGCCAGCAATGTGGATGCACGCATTGCCGGTGCCGAGGCCGGTTTGGAATGGCGGCCGACGCAGGCATGGAAGCTGGGCAGCACGCTGGCCTATGCCTGGGGTGAGAACCGCAGCGAGAACCGGCATTTGCCGCAGATACCGCCATTGGAAGGGCGTTTCTCTGCATCGTATGAGCAGGCGCGCTGGTCGCTGGGGGCTTTGTTGCGTGCGGTCAGCCGGCAGAACCGGGTAGCGCAGGATGAGGGCAATGTGGTGGCGCGGGATCTGGGGCCGAGTGCAGGCTTTGCGACCTTGTCACTCAACGGTGCTTATCGGATCAATGACAGCCTGCGCGCCAGCGTGGGTGTCGACAACCTGTTCGATCGCGCCTATGCCGAGCATCTGAATCTGGCCGGTAGTGCGGATTTCGGCTTTCCGGCAGATCCGGTGCGGATCAATGAGCCTGGGCGGTCGTTCTGGTTGAAGCTGGATTACCGGTACTGAGACAAGGACGCCCGCCTCAGTGAGGTGGGCGTCGAGATTGTTGTAGTGCTGTTGCGGGAGCGGCGTGAGCCGCGAAGCTGATTGTCCAGATCGAATTGCACGCATGCCCGGATGCAGCAGTGGCTTCGCGGCTTACGCCGCTCCCACAAACCTGTGAGTCGCGCAACGTTGACTCAGATCTCTTCGTGCAGGCCGCATTCGCGCTTCAGGCCGAAGAAGCGGGTGTCTTCTTCGCGCATGCCCGGCTCCCAGCGGCGGGTGGTGTGGAAGTCGCCGATCGAGACATAACCCTGCTCCCATAGCGGGTGGTAGGGCAGCTGGTGTTCCTGCAGGTACTTCCATACATCGCGGTCGTTCCAGTCGGCAATCGGATTGACCTTGTAGCGCTCGCCACGACGCTGCAGCACCGGCGTGTTGGCGCGGCTGGCGGATTGGCTGCGGCGCAGGCCGGTGAACCAGGTGCCGACCTGCAGATCGTCCAGCGCCCGCTTCATCGGTTCGACCTTGCGCAGGTTGTTGTACTGCTCGATGCCGACCACGCCCTGTTCCCACAAGCGGCCATGGCGCGCCTCCATCCATGCGCGACTGACCTGTGGGCGGTAGACCTTGAGGTTGAGCTTGAGCCGATCGGTGAGTTCGTCGGCAAAGCGGTAGGTTTCAGGGAACAGATAGCCGGTGTCGATCAGGATGACCGGGATGTCCGGATGCTGGCTGCTGAGCAGGTGCAGGGTCACCGCCGACTGTGCGCCGAAACTCGACGACAGCACATGCGCCCCGGGCGCGTTCTGCAGTGCCCATTCCACGCGCTGCTGCGCATCCATCGAATCGAGCAGGGTATTGAGCGGGCCCAGGTCGTCAGGCAGGGCAACCGACGGAATGTTGGAGGTTTTGGGCAGGGCGCTCATGCTTGCAGTTCCACGGATATCTGGCGGTGGGTGGGGTAGGTGGGGAGATTGACGATGCCGGCGCGGTGCAGGAAATCACCGAAGCCTTCGCTGCCATCGCGCTCGCCGGAATAGCGGGCGAATAACGGCGCCAGCGCATCGATGATTTCCGGCTCGGTGATGTTCTCGCGGTACAACGTGTTCAAACGCTGGCCGCGGTGGTCGGCGCCGAGCATCAGGTTGTAGCGGCCCGGTGCCTTGCCAACCAGGGCGATCTCGCCGAGGTAAGGGCGTGAGCAGCCGTTCGGGCAGCCGGAGATACGCAGTAGGATCGGTGCCTCGGCGAGCTGGTGTTGCTCCAGCAACGGCTGCAGCTTGGCGCTGAACTCGGGCAGGTAGCGCTCGGCTTCGGCCATGGCCAGGCCGCAGGTGGGCAGGGCGACGCAGGCCATGGCGGCGCGAGCCAGCGCGGTCGGGGCGCGATTGCCGATGTCCAGCCCGGCGCTTTGCACGATGGCATCGATCTGTGCGCGCTGCTGCGCCGGTACGCCGGCGATGACCAGATTCTGGTTGCCGGTCATGCGGAACTCGCCTTCAACAAAGCGGGCGATTTCGCGCAGGGCGGTCAGGTGCGGTGCACCGGCCACATCGGCGATGCGTCCGGCCTGCAGCGACAGGGTCAGGTGCCAGCGGCCATCGTCGCCTTCGACCCAGCCGTAGCGGTCGCCGCTGTGGTCGAACGGAGCAGCACGCGAGGGCGCGAAGCGGATGCCGGCACGGCGTTCTATCTCGGCAACCACCGTGTCCAGGCCGTGGTCGTCGATGGTGTACTTGAAGCGCGCACGCTTGCGCAGCTCGCGGTTGCCAAGATCGCGCTGGGTGGTGACGGTTGCGGTGGCGACATCCAGCAGTGCGTCGCGCGGAATGAAGCCAACGCTGTTGGCAATGCGCGGATAGGTTTCGGCATCGCCGTGGGTGGCACCCATGCCGCCGCCGATGGTCACGTCATAGCCGAGCAGCTCGCCGGCATCATCGAGTACGCCGATGAAGCCCAGGTCGTTGGCATAGACGTCGACGTCGTTGAGCGGCGGCAGTGCGAATCCGATCTTGAACTTGCGCGGCAGGTAGCGCTCGCCATAGATCGGCTCTTCCTCGGCGCCGCTGCCGGCCACACGCTCTTCGTCCAGCCAGATTTCGTAGTAGGCGCGGGTGTTCGGCAGCAGGTGCTCGGAGGTGCGCGCTGCGTCGGCATACAAGGTGGCGTGTGCGCTGGACAGCAGCGGGTTGGCGGCAACAAGTACATTGCGGTTGACGTCACCGCAGGCGGCCAAGGTGTCGATCAATGCCGCGTTGATCGCCTGCATGGTCGCTTTCAACTCGCGCTTGATCACGCCATGGAACTGGAACGCCTGGCGGGTGGTGATGCGCAGGGAATGGTTGCCGTAGCGGGTGGCGATGCTGTCCAGCTTCAGCCACTGCTCCGGGCTGATCACGCCGCCGGGGGTGCGGGTGCGGATCATGAACTGATAGGCCGGCTCAAGTTTCTGCCGGCGGCGCTCATCGCGCACGTCGCGGTCGTCCTGCTGGTAGCTGCCGTGGTACTTGATCAGGGTCTGGTCGTCTTCGCGCAAAGCGCCGGTGACCGGGTCGGCCAGGCTTTCCAGCAAGGAGCCGCGCAAGCGGTTGCTGTCGGCCTTGATGTTCTCAACGGAGTGGGTGCTCATTCTTTTCGCTATCTGGAATCGGAGTTTGTAGGAGCGGCGTCAGCCGCGAAGCCACTGCTGCATCAGGCAGCAGCATCAGGCCAACAACACTCAATACACATCCCGTCCATAGCGCCCCTCCGTGTGCAGTCGAGTCAGATAGTCGCGGGCATCGTCTTCATCCAGCCCGCCGTGTTCGCGCAGTACATCCAGCAGTGCTGCATGCACGTCCTTGCCCATGGTGATGGCGCCGCACACATACAGGTGTGCGCCGTTCTGCAGCCAGTCGTAGAGATCGCGACCGCGTGTGCGCAGACGCTGCTGCACGTAGATCTTGTCGGCCTGGTCGCGCGAGAAGGCAAGATCCAGGCGATCCAGCTCCTTGCGGCGCAGCGCATCCTGCCATTCGGTCTGGTACAGGAAATCGGTGTTGAAGTGGCGTGCGCCGAAGAACAGCCAGTTGCGGCCGGTTGCACCGATCTCCGCGCGTTCCTGCACGAAGCCGCGGAACGGGGCTACGCCGGTGCCGGGGCCGATCATGATGATGTCGCGACTGCTGTCGGCCGGTACCCGGAAGCGTTCGTTGGCTTCGATGTAGACCGGCAGCTGCGCACCTTCTTCCAGTGCACTCAGGAAGCCGCTGGCGGCCCCAACGTGCTCGCTGCCATGCGCGTGATAACGCAGTTCGTCGACGGTAAGGTGAACTTCTTCGCCAACGCGCTTGCGGCTGGAGGCGATGGAATACAGGCGGTGCGTGGCGGGGCGGAGGGTGCCGAGCAGGGCTTCGGCATTCCACTCGGCCGGCCAGCGGCGCAGCACGTCGACCAGCTGATGGTCTTCGAACACCGCGGCCAGCTCGCTCTTCTGTGCCGGATCGAGCAGGCCGGCAAGTTCCGGGTGGGCGCTGCGCTCGGCCACCGCGGCCAGCAGCGGGCGCGAGATGCGGGTCAGTTCGCGGTGCTCGCCCAGCCATTGCGCCAGCGGCCGGCTGTGGCCGTCGTGCTCGACCTGCAGCGCGCCATCCAGGCCGGTGACATCCAGCACCGCTTCGATCAGCTCGGTCGGGTTGCGGTGCACGATGCCCAGCGCGTCGCCGGGTTCGTAGTGCAGGCCACTGCCTTCCAGCGACAGTTCCAGGTGATGCACGGACTTGGCCGCGTTGCCGTAGCTGGCATAGGCCGGGCCCTTGAAGTCACGGCCGCTGATGACCTGGCGCGACAGCAGTTCGGCGCTGAAAGGGTGTTGGGCGGTCCAGGCGCCGGCATGGCGCAGGGGGGTGACATTGCTGGGCGCGGCAACCACGGCCTCGCCAATCACCTCGCGTGCATTGGCCAGCGCCTGCGCCTGCCACGGCGTGACGACTACGTCGATATCCAGGTCCGCCTCGCCGACCGGCTGCAGGCGGGTGGCACCCAGTTCGGCCAGGCGGCTGTCCAGCTTGCGGGCGATGCCGCAGAACTCCACGTAGCTGGAGTCGCCCAGCCCAAGTACGGCGTACTTCAGCTCCGGCAGCTTGGGCGCACGCTTGCCTGCGATGAACTCGACCAGGCCGATGGCGTCGTCCGGCGGGTCGCCTTCACCCTGGGTGCTGATGACGATATAGAGCAGGCGCTCATTGGCCAGCTCGCGGGTGGCGTAGGCATCGGCGCGGACCACCCGCACTGGCAGGCCAGCGGCTTCTGCCTCGGCGGCCAGTTGCTCGGCGGCGCGGCGGGCGTTGCCGGTCTGGCTGCCATAGACCACGGTCAGGTGGGCCTGCGCTGGCTGTGCGGCTTGGCCGCCGGGAATGACGGTAAGGGCAGTGGGAGAGGTACCCTGCGCCAACCCGGCGGCAAACCCGGACAGCCACCACAGGCTGTTTCCATCCAAGCCGTCCACCAGTTGCGTCAACAAGACCCTGCGGTCTTCGGGCAAGGGGCTGGGTGGCACGGTGGCGGCGGCGGTCATTTCCATTCCGGTCTAGGTAGGGATGACCGATGCTAGGTACACCGCGCCAGCAGGGGAAAGGAGCAGCGGTTATCGCTTCATGCCCTGCGTTTATTTCTATCGGCGCCATGGCCCCTCCACACTCGGCGAACAGTCCGGAGCCTCGTCCGGCTTCGCTGCTACTCTTGCCCTCGGGCCCCGCCTTCTTATTCCGGCACGCAATGACCGTCACTGCACCCCTGTCCCACCTCGACCGCCTGGAGGCGGAGAGCATCCATATCCTGCGTGAAGTCGCCGCCGCCTTCGACAACCCGGTGCTGCTGTACTCGGTGGGCAAGGACAGCTCGGTCTTGCTGCATCTGCTGATGAAGGCGTTCGCGCCGGGCGTTCCGCCGATACCGCTGCTGCATGTGGACACCCGCTGGAAGTTCCGCGAGATGATCGCCTTCCGCGACCGCCGGGTGGCCGAGACCGGCACCGAGCTGCGCGTGCATATCAACCCGGATGGCATCGCCCGTGACATCGGCCCGGTCAGTCACGGTCCCAGCGTGCATACCGATGTGATGAAGACCCAGGGGCTGAAGCAGGCCTTGGACAAGTGGAAGTTCGATGCCGCCATCGGTGGCGCACGGCGCGACGAAGAGAAGTCGCGGGCCAAGGAGCGGGTGTTCTCGTTCCGCAACGACCGCCACCGCTGGGACCCGAAGAATCAACGCCCGGAACTGTGGAACCTGTACAACGCGCGCATCCATCAGGGCGAGAGCGTGCGCGTGTTTCCGCTATCCAACTGGACCGAACTGGATATCTGGCTCTATATCTACCGCGAAAAAATTCCGGTGGTGCCGCTGTACCTGGCAGCCGAACGACCTGTCGTCGAGCGCGATGGCAGCCTGATCATGGTCGATGACGAGCGCCTGCCGCTGCATCCGGGCGAAGTGCCGCAGCTGCGCAAGGTGCGGTTCCGCACGTTGGGCTGCTATCCGCTGACCGGCGCAATCGAGTCCGAAGCCGACACCCTGGAAAAGATCATCGCCGAAATGCTGGTCTCCACCAGTTCCGAGCGCCAAGGCCGCTTGATCGACCACGACCAGTCCGCATCGATGGAGAAGAAGAAGTTGGAAGGGTATTTCTGATGAGCGCCGCCACTACTTCTTCCGACATTGCTGCCTACCTCAAGACCCACGAGACCAAGCCGCTGCTGCGCTTCATCACCTGCGGCAGCGTCGACGATGGCAAGAGCACCTTGATTGGCCGCCTGCTGTACGAAAGCAAGCGCTTGTTCGATGACCAGCTGTCCGCGCTGGAAGCAGACAGCCGTCGCCATGGCACCCAGGGCGAGCGCATCGATTACGCGCTGCTGCTTGACGGGCTGGCGGCCGAGCGCGAGCAGGGCATCACCATCGATGTGGCCTACCGCTACTTCGATACCGATCGGCGCAAGTACATCGTTGCCGATTGCCCTGGCCACGAGCAGTACACCCGCAACATGGCCACCGGCGCCTCCACTGCCGATGTGGCAGTGGTGCTGGTGGATGCGCGCAAGGGCCTGCTTACGCAGACGCATAGGCATAGCTACATCATCTCGCTGCTGGGCATCGGGCAGGTGGTGCTGGCGGTAAACAAGATGGATCTGGTCGATTACGACCAGTCCGTGTTCGAACGCATCGTCGCCGACTACCAGGCGCTTGCGACGCAGTTGGGCATCGCCAATGTGCAGGCCATTCCGCTGTCTGCCTTGGAAGGGCAGAACCTGTCCACGCGTTCGTCGGCGATGCCTTGGTATGCAGGTCCGAGCCTGCTCGATCATCTGGATACGGTCGAGCTGGGCACGCATGACGCTGCCAGCGGGCTGCGCCTGCCGGTGCAATGGGTCAACCGCCCAAACCAGGACTTCCGTGGCTTCGCCGGCACCATTGCCGCTGGCGAGGTGCGGGTGGGAGACGAAGTGGTGGTGTTGCCCTCGGCACGCCGCTCCACGGTCAAACAGGTGCTGGGCCCGGATGGCCCGCTGGCGGTTGCCGCGACCGGGCAGGCTGTGACGCTGACCCTTGACGACGAGGTCGATGTCAGTCGCGGCGACGTGATTGCCGCTGCCGGTGACCCGCCGGAAGTGGCGGACCAGTTCGCCGCGCATGTGCTGTGGATGGACGATGCGGCCTTGCTGCCGGGTCGACCGTACTGGCTGCAGATCGGCAGCCGCACCGTGGCGGCCAGCATCAGCGAGATCAAGCATCGCGTTGACGTGAATACGCAGGAACGTCTGGCGGCCAAACGCCTTGAACTGAATGAGGTGGGTTACTGCAACCTGTCGCTGGACGAGCCGGTGGCCTTCGCGCCGTATGCGCAGAACCGGGCCTTGGGCGGCTTCATCCTGATCGACCGGCAGAGCAATGCCACCGTCGCCGCCGGCACCTTGGATTTCGCCTTGCGTCGCGCCGGCAACGTGCATTGGCAGCATCTGGACGTGGACAAGGCCGCGCGGGCACGCATCAAGGGCCAGCAGCCCAAGGTGCTGTGGTTCACCGGCTTGTCGGGTGCAGGCAAGTCCACCGTCGCCAACCAGGTGGAGAAGCGCCTGCATGCGCAGGGCGTGCATACCTTCCTGCTGGATGGTGACAACGTCCGTCATGGCTTGAATCGGGACCTGGGTTTCACCGACGAGGACCGCGTGGAGAACATCCGCCGCGTCGCCGAAGTGGCACGTTTGATGGCCGATGCCGGATTGGTGGTGTTGGTCAGCTTCATCTCGCCGTTCCGCGCCGAGCGGCAGATGGCGCGTGAGCGATTCGAGGCCGGCGAGTTCATCGAGGTCTTCGTTGATGTGCCGCTGGCCGTGGCCGAAGCCCGCGATGTGAAGGGCCTGTACCGCAAGGCCCGCGCCGGGCAGATCCCCAACTTCACCGGCATTGATTCGCCGTATGAAGCGCCAGAGGCCCCGGAACTGCATCTGCGGGCCGACACCGACAGCGTGCCGGCGATGGTGGAGCAGGTGCTGCAGGCGCTGCGCTGAGTTGTTGGCGGTTGCAGGTTGTGGGAGCGGCATAAGCCGCGAAGCCATCGCACCGTCAACCCCGAATTCATCCGCAATTGCAGCTTCGCCCCCTCCCTTGCGCCGTAGGCGGAGGGGAGGGTTGGGGAGGGGTAAGCTCTTCGCATCGCTGGTGCAGGCCCCTGCCGAGCATGGCTCGGCACTACCGCTGCTCCAAATGAGGTGGTGTTCCCCCCCTAACGGCACATCCGGCCGTCATCTGACACCGCTAGACTGCCCGATCGTGTAACCGATGGGACTCTGTATGTTCGGGCGATTTGCCGTCACCGTTGCAGGTGGCACTGTCTTGGCGCTGGCGTTGGCCGGATGCAACCGCAAGAACGCCGAGGCGCCGCAGCAAGCCGCCGGCGCCGTCCTGGTCACTACCCAGGTCGTCGAAACCGCGCCTTGGAGCGATACTTTGCAGGCCAATGGCACTGCCAAGGCACGTGAATCCATCATCGTCACCGCCAAGGTCAGCGAGATCATCGACAAGGTGCATTTCGAAAGCGGCCAGCAGGTTGCCACCGGTGCACCCTTGGTGACGCTGCGTGGCCAGGCCCAGCAGGCTGCGCTCGCCCAGGCCCAGGCCACCTTCTCCGAGGCTGACCGGCTCTACAAGCGCCAGCGTGAATTGGCAGCCCAGCAGCTTGTCGCGCATTCAACCCTGGATACGCAGCAGTCCATCCGCGACGCCGCCGAGGCCCGTGTGCAGCAGATGCGCGCCGATATCGTTGATCGGCAGGTGCGCGCGCCATTCGCTGGCGTATTGGGTATCCGCCAGGTCAGCCCGGGTTCGCTGGTGACGCCGACCACGGCCATCGCCACCCTCGACGACATCTCGCGCATGCACGTTGATTTCCAGGTGCCGGAAGCGCAGCTGTCCTCGCTGCAGATCGGCGACAAGGTCAGCGGCAGCAGCATCGCCTATCCGGGGCGCATGTTTGAAGGCACGGTCAGCACCATCGACGCGCGCGTCGATCCGGGCAGCCGCGCAATCACCGTCCGCGCCGATTTCGACAACGCCGACCATGCGCTGCGCCCAGGCATGCTGCTCGACGTGCGCCTGTTCCGCCCCGAGCGCGATGCGCTGGTGATTCCCGAGATCGCGGTGGTGCAGGTGGGCCGCGATTCCTATGTATTCCGGGTCAAGCAGGACGACAGCGTCGAGCGCGCCGACATCAAGGCCGGCACCCGCCGTGCTGGTGTGGTGGAGATTGTCGAAGGGCTGAAGGCCGGCGACCGCATCGTGGTCGATGGCACCGGCAAGCTGCGGCCGGGCATCCGCATCCAGGATGAGAAGCCGGCCAAGGCCGCCGACGCGGCCGCACCGCTGAAGCCGGCTGAGGTTGCCGCGCCGGCCAAGCTGGCGACTGCCGGATGAAGCTGTCCGATCTTTCGATCAAGCGGCCGGTCCTGGCCGTGGTGATGAGCCTGTTGCTGCTGGTGCTGGGCATCATGTCGTTCACCCGCCTGACCCTGCGCGAGCTGCCGGCGATTGATCCGCCCATCGTCTCGGTATCAGTGGATTACACCGGCGCCTCGGCGGCGGTGATCGAAAGCCGCGTCACCCAGGTACTGGAAGACGCGCTGGCCGGTATCGAGGGCATCGATACCATCAACGCACGCAGCACCAATGGCCGTGCCTCGGTCAGCATCGAGTTCAACGCCAACCGCGATATCGAAGCCGCCGCCAACGACGTGCGCGACGCGGTCAGCCGCGTTGCCGACCGCATGCCGGAAGAAGCACGGCCACCGGAGATCGCCAAGGTCGAGAGCGATGCCGACCCGATCATCTGGTTCAACATGTCGTCCTCGGTGATGGACACGCTGGAGCTCAGCGATTACGCGGACCGTTATGTGGTGGACCGCTTCTCCAGCATCGACGGCGTAGCGCAGGTGCGCATCGGCGGCCGTCAGCGTTACGCGATGCGGGTGTGGCTGGACCGTGACCAGCTGGCTGCGCGCGGCATGACCGTCAACGAGGTCGAAACCGCGCTGCGCAACGAGAACGTGGAGTTGCCGGCCGGCCGCATCGAATCGGCCGACCGCGATTTCACTCTGCGTGTCGAACGCAGCTACGTGGCCCCTGCCGACTTCGCCAGCATCCCGCTGGGCAAGGGCAATGACGGCTACGTCGTGCGCCTGGGCGATGTGGCCAAGGTTGAACTGGCCTCGTCGGAGCGCCGCGCCTATTTCCGCAGCAACGGCGAACCGGGTATCGGCCTGGGTATCGTCAAAACCTCCACTGCGAATGCGCTGGACGTGGCGCGCGATACCCGCGCCGAAGCCGAGCGCATCGGCCAGACCCTGCCCAAGGGTACGCAGATCTTCGTCGCCTTCGACAACACCACCTTCATTGAAGCTGCCGTGGAGCGCGTCTACGCGACCCTGGTCGAAGCGATGTTGCTGGTACTGGTAGTGATCTGGCTGTTCCTCGGCAGCCTGCGTGCAGCGCTGATTCCAGCGGTAACGGTGCCGGTGTGTCTGGTGGCAGCCTTCATCGCGCTGTTTGCGTTTGGCTTCTCGATCAACCTGTTCACCTTGTTGGCGCTGGTGCTGTGTATCGGTCTGGTGGTGGATGACGCCATCGTCGTGGTTGAGAACGTGCAACGTCGCATCGATCTGGGCGAGCCGCCGCTGGTGGCTGCCAAGCGCGGTACCGCGCAGGTGGCGTTCGCAGTGATCGCGACGACGGCGGTGCTGGTGGCGGTGTTCCTGCCGGTCGGTTTCCTTGAAGGCAACACCGGCCGCTTGTTCCGCGAACTGGCGGTTGCGCTGGCGGCAGCGGTGGCCTTGTCTGCCTTCGTTGCGCTGACGCTGACGCCGATGATGGCGTCCAAGCTGCTCAAGCCGCATAGCGAGCAGAAGGTCAGCCGCCTGCATGGCTTCATCAACCGTCAGCTGGAGCGTTTGTCGGCAGCCTACGGCCGCGTGCTGGATCGCCATGTGCAGCGCAGCTGGGTGTTCGGGCTGGTGATGCTGGGCGCGCTTGGCGCCAGTTGGGGCCTGTTCAAGCTGATTCCCTCGGAGCTCGCTCCAGCCGAAGACCGTGGCTCGTTCCAGATCATGATCGATGGCCCGGAAGGCGCGGGTTACGACTACACCGTGGAGCAGGTGCAGCAGGTCGAGAAGATCGTCTCGCGCTTCGTTGGCCCGGAAGAACCCATCGTCCGCGCCAATCCGCGCGTGCCCGGTGGTTGGGGCAACAGCGAGGAAATGCATACCGGCCGCATGAGCGTGTTCCTGCAGCCCTGGCGCAATCGCAGCGAAGCCACGGTGGATGTGGCCAATGACCTGCAGAAAGAACTGAACGACCTCAGCGGCGTACGCGTGCGCACCATGGTTGGCGGTGGCCTGGTACGCAGCATGGGCCAGCCGTTCCAGATCGTGCTTGGTGGCCCGGAATATGCGGAAATCGCCCAGTGGCGTGATCGCCTGCTGGAGCGCATGGCCGATTACCCCGGTCTGGTCGGTGCGGATTCGGATTACAAGGAAACCAGGCCGCAGATGCGGGTCAACATCGACCGCCAGCGTGCGGCCGACCTGGGCATCTCGGTCACCGACATCGGTCGCGCGCTGGAAACCATGATGGGCTCGCGCCGCGTCACCACGTTCGTCGACAACGGCGAGGAATACGACGTGCTGGTGCAGGCCGGCCGCGAAGGGCGTGCGTCGCCGGCCGACCTGTCGGCGATCCAGGTGCGGGCGCGCTCGGGCGAGCTGGTGCCGCTGTCCAACCTGGTCACGCTCAGTGAAGTGGCCGAGGCCGGTAGCCTCAACCGGTTCAACCGCCTGCGCTCGATCACCATCAGCGCCAACGTCGCGCCGGGCCATACGCTGGGCGAAACCATCGATTGGGCCAAACAGGTCACCGCCGAGGAACTGCCGGAATACGCGCAGATCGACTGGAAGGGCGAATCGCGCGAGTACCAGAGCGCCGGCAGCGCGGTGTTGCTGACCTTCGCGATGGCCTTGCTGGTTGTTTACCTGGTGCTGGCCGCGCAGTTCGAGAGCTTCATCCATCCGTTGGTGATCATGCTGACCGTGCCCTTGGGCGTGCTCGGTGCCTTCGTTGGCCTCTACCTCAGTGGCGGCACGCTCAACCTGTTCAGTCAGATCGGCATCGTCATGCTGGTCGGCCTGGCTGCGAAGAACGGCATCCTGATCGTCGAATTCGCCAACCAGCTGCGCGATGAAGGCCGCAACGTGCACCAGGCCATCGTTGAGTCGTCGATGGTGCGTCTGCGGCCGATCCTGATGACCTCGATCGCCACCGTGGTTGGCGCGATTCCGCTGGTTGTGGCTGGTGGCCCAGGCTCGGCCAGCCGCGCCACCATCGGCATCGTGGTGATCTTCGGCGTCAGTGTGTCCACCTTCCTGTCGCTGTTCGTGGTGCCGGCGTTCTATGCGCTGCTGGCGCCGTATACCAAATCGCCGGAAACCGTGGCCAACGCGCTGGAGAAGCTCGAGCGCGAGACACCTTCGGTTGGCGGCCATGCGTGAACCTCTGCTCGGCGGTCGCGTCCGGTTGCGCCCCTGGCACGCAGGGGACCTGGACGCGCTGCTCGAGCATGCCAACGACGCGGCGGTATCGCGGGGGCTGAGCACGCGCTTTCCCTATCCGTATACCCGCGCCGATGGCGAGGCGTTTCTCGGTGGACAGGTGCTGGACCTGCGGGGGCAGGTGTTTGCATTGGAGATGGATGGTCAGGCCTGCGGCGGTATCGGCGTGACCCAGGGCAAGGACGAGCGGCGTCATTCGGCATCGCTGGGCTATTGGCTGGGCCAGCGCTACTGGGGGCAGGGCATCATGACCACCGTGGTCGGCGCCTATGTGCCGTGGGTGATGGATACCCTGGCGCTGGCACGGCTGTCCGCGCAGGTGATGGCCGGCAACCCGGCCTCGGCGCGGGTGCTGTTGAAGAATGGATTCGTGGAGGAGGGCACCGAACGCCAATCGGTGTTCAAGGACGGGCAGTTGCATGACATGCGCTGCTTCGCCCGGATCAGGACTTTGCTGAAATTGGCGTAAAGGCCGTGCACAGCCAAGCTTAATCGTGGAAAAATCGGTCAGCCCCGGGAGTCCGGGCTTTGGCTACCTTTCAGCTTTCCGGGGAATTACGTGGAATCCATCGTCGAATCGATCAACGGCATCATCTGGAGTAACGCGCTCATCTTCATGTGTCTGGGCGCCGGTCTCTGGTTCAGTGTGCGCACCCGCTTCATGCAGATCCGGGGGTTTGCCGAAATGTGCCGGCTCACCATCCGCGGTGAGAAGTCCGAAGCCGGTGTGTCCTCATTCCAGGCGTTGGCCATGTCGATGGCCGGCCGCATGGGTATCGGCAACATCGCCGGTGTGGCCACAGCCATTGCCTACGGCGGCCCAGGCGCGATCTTCTGGATGTGGGTGATGGGCTTCCTCGGTGCCTCCACTTCCTACGTGGAATGCACGCTGGCGCAGATCTACAAGGTCAAGGACGGTGAAGGCCGTTACCGCGGCGGCCCGGCGTATTACATTGAAAAGGCCATGGGTCTGAAGTGGTATGCGGCAGTGTTCGCCGTGGCCACCGTCATCGCTGGTGGCTTCCTGCTGCCGGGCGTGCAGGCCAACGCCATTGCCGACAGTGCGGTCAACGTGCTGTGCACCGGCGCCAATGCCTGTGCCTCGGTGGGCGGTGCAGCCAGCATGAAGCTGTGGATCGGCCTGGCCGTGGCAGCACTGCTGGGCATCATCATCTTCGGTGGCGTGAAGCGTATTGCCAGCTTCGCCGAAGTGATCGTGCCGTTCATGGCACTGGGCTTCATCCTGATGGCGATCGTGGTGATGATGCTCAATGCCAGCAAGGTGCCGGCGATGTTCTCGGACATCTTCTCCAGCGCCTTCGGCGCACACGCCGCCTTCGGCGGCATCATCGGCCAGGCCATCGCCTGGGGCGTCAAGCGCGGCATCTACGCCAACGAAGCCGGGCAGGGCACTGGCCCGCACGCCGCCGCCGCCGCCGAGGTTTCGCATCCGGCCAAGCAGGGTTATGTGCAGGCCTTCGCTATCTACTTCGACACCATGCTGGTCTGCACCTCGACCGCCTTCCTGGTGCTGTCCACCGGCATGTACAACGTGTTCCGCGAAGTGACCGAAGGCGGCGTGACCAAGCTGGAAGCCATCATCACCGGCGTGCCCGGCGTGCAGGCTTCCGAAGGCGCCCTGTTCACCCAGGCTGCGGTGGAGTCGGTACTGCCGGGCTGGGGTGGTGGTTTTGTGGCCTTGGCGCTGTTCTTCTTCGCCTTCACCACGATCATGGCCTATTACTACATGGCCGAAACCAATTTGACCTACCTGGCCGGCAGCAACCGCACCCACCCGGCTGCAACCCTGCTGCTGCGTCTTGGCATCATGGCGATGGTGGTGTTTGGCGCCTACCACAATGCGAAAATGGCCTGGGCGCTGGGTGATATCGGCGTGGGCTTGATGGCCTGGCTGAACGTCATCGCCATCCTGATCCTGCAAAAGCCTGCCATGCTTGCACTGTCCGACTATGAGCGGCAGAAGAAGCTGGGCCTGGACCCGGTCTTCGACCCCGATGCACTGGGCATCAAAAATGCCGAATTCTGGCGTAGCAAGAAGTAATTCAAAGGAACCGCTGTGAGTAACCCCTGGAACAACCGTCGCCCTTCTTCGCGGCCACCCCGCGCAACCCCGGCTGCGCCGTCAGCCGCTCGTGAAGGTGGTGACGGTGTACCAGTGCGCGGTGGCGATGAAATGCGCCTGTACGGCTTCAACGCCGTACAGGCGATGTTTGCCAAGCGCCCGCAGGCGCTGCGCAAGCTGTATCTGGCTGAGGACATGATCCCGCGCCTGCAGCCGGTGCTGAAATGGTGTGTGGCCAATCGCGTGGGTTACCGCGTGGTTGGTGATGGCGACCTCAACAAGCTGGCCGCCACCACCCACCACGAAGGCTTGGTGGCCGACGTGCAGAAGCAGGAACCGCTGGCGCTGGCGACCTGGCTGGCCTCGCTGCAGGACGGCCCGGCGCTGGCCTTGTGGCTGGACGGCGTGGGCAACCCGCACAACTTCGGTGCGATCCTGCGTTCGGCCGCACATTTTGGTGTTGCGGCAATCCTGTTGCCGGCTGACTCGACCCTGGCCCTGTCCGGCGCTGCCGCGCGCGTGGCTGAAGGCGGCGCCGAGTCGGTGCCGCTGGTCCGGCTGCCAGCCTTGCCGCAGGCCGTTGCTCAGCTGCGTGATGCCGGCTTCGGTCTGGCCGCGACCTTGGTTGCCGATGGCGACAACGTCTTCACCACCGAGCTGCCGGATCGCATGGTTTACGTGATGGGTGCGGAGGGCGAGGGCATGGACCGCGACTTCGCGCAGAGCTGTGACCTGCGCTTGTCGATTCCCGGCAGTGGCGCCGTGGAAAGCCTGAATGTGGCCTCGGCCACCGCTGTATTCCTGGCCAGCTGGAACAGCCGCAAGCAGCGCTGAATAGCGCGGTAGTGCCGAGCCATGCTCGGCAGGGGCATTCCCAGCAAAGCCACAAGCTGTAGTGCCGAGCCATGCTCGGCAGGGGCTTCACCGGCCAGCCAACAGCTCACCCCTCCCCAACCCTCCCCTTCGCTGCGCGAAAGGGAGGGAGCAACGGCCGTGGTGGGCCGGCGCGGGGGCGCGGGCCGCACACCAAAACCAAAAAAAAGCCA
>NZ_JBRREF010000060.1:0-29887 GCF_056760135.1 Stenotrophomonas sp. STEN023
GGAGCATTACCGGGAAGCCTCTGCCGAGCATGGCTCGGCACTACAGGCGCATTGCTGGGAAAGCCCCTGCCGAGCATGGCTCGGCACTACAGGCGCATTGCTGGGAAAGCCCCTGCCGAGCATGGCTCGGCACTACAGGCGCATTGCTGGGAAAGCCTCTGCCGTGCATGGCTCGGCACCACATCGGCGCCTTTCAGGCAAAAGAAAAGCGGGCAAATGGCCCGCTTTTCTTCTCAGTGATACAACACCGCAGCCTTATTCGGCCGGGGTGCCCTCGCCTTCTTCAACGGCCTTCATCGACAGGCGGATACGGCCCTGCTTGTCGACTTCCAGCACCTTGACCTTGACCACATCGCCTTCCTTCAACACATCGCCAACCTTCTCGACGCGGTCGCTGGAGATCTGCGACACGTGGACCAGACCGTCCTTGCCCGGCAGGATGGTGACGAACGCACCGAAGTCCATGATCTTGGCGACCTTGCCTTCGTAGATGCGGCCCGGCTCGACGTCCGAGGTGATCTGCTCGATGCGGGCCTTGGCGGCCTGGGCAGCGGCGTTGTTCACCGAAGCGATGGTGATGGTGCCATCGTCCTGGATGTCGATCTGGGTGCCGGTTTCCTTGGTGATTGCCTGGATGGTGGAACCACCCTTGCCGATCACTTCGCGGATCTTGTCCGGGTGGATCTTGATGGTCAGCAGACGCGGGGCGTAGTCCGACAGCTCGGCACGCGGGGAGGTCAGGCCGTGGGCCATTTCACCCAGGATGTGCAGACGGCCAGCCTTGGCCTGCTGCAGTGCCTGCTTCATGATCTCTTCGGTGATGCCTTCGATCTTGATATCCATCTGCAGGGCGGAGATGCCCTCGGCGGTACCAGCGACCTTGAAGTCCATGTCGCCCAGGTGATCTTCGTCACCCAGGATGTCGGACAGGACGACGAAACGCTCGCCTTCCTTGACCAGACCCATGGCGATACCCGCAACCGGCGACTTGACCGGCACGCCGGCGTCCATCAGGGCCAGCGAGGAACCGCAGACCGAAGCCATCGACGAGGAGCCGTTGGATTCAGTGATTTCCGACACCACGCGAATGGTGTACGGGAAGGCTTCCAGCGACGGCATCACAGCCAGCACACCGCGCTTGGCCAGACGGCCGTGGCCGATTTCACGACGCTTCGGCGCACCGAAACGACCGCACTCACCGACCGAGTAGGGCGGGAAGTTGTAATGGAACAGGAAGTTTTCCTTGTACTCACCGGCAACGGCGTCGATCACCTGGCCATCACGGGCGGTGCCCAGGGTGATGGTCACGATGGCCTGCGTTTCACCGCGGGTGAACAGCGAGGAACCGTGGGTACGCGGCAGCACGCCGGTCTTCACGGCGATCGGGCGGACGGTGTCCAGCGCACGGCCGTCGATGCGGACCTTGGTGTCCAGCACCGAGTTACGCATGGTGCTGTATTCCAGCTCTCCGAATTCCTTCGACAGCTCGGCCGAGTTCCAACCTTCAGCGGCAACGCGGCCAGCCAGGGTCTCGACCACGTCCTTCTTGATCGCCGAAATGGCGTCACGACGCTGCAGCTTGTCACGCACCTGGAAGGCTTCGCCGAGCTTGCCGCCGACGGCTTCCTGCAGGGCGCTGATCAGCGCGTTGTTCTTGGCCGGGGCAACCCAGTCGCTTGGCTTGGTGCCGGCTTCAACGGTCAGTTCGTTGATCGCGTTGATGACCTTCTGCATTTCGCGGTGACCGAAGGTCACGGCGCCCAGCATCACGTCTTCGGACAGCAGTGCGGCTTCGGATTCCACCATCAGCACGGCATTGGCGGTACCAGCGACCACCAGCTCCAGCTGCGATTCCTTCAGCTCCGACACGGTCGGGTTGAGGATGTACTGGCCGTCCTTGTAACCGACCTTGGCAGCGCCGATCGGGCCCTTGAACGGGGTGCCGGCCAGCGACAGTGCGGCCGAAGCACCGATCAGGGCAGCGATGTCGCCGTCCACTTCCGGGTTCAGCGACATCACCGTGGCGATGATCTGCACTTCGTTCTTGTAGTCTTCCGGGAACAGCGGACGGATCGGGCGATCGATCAGACGCGAGATCAGCGTCTCCTTCTCGGTCGCACGGCCTTCACGCTTGAAGAAGCCACCCGGGATACGGCCACCGGCGTAGAACTTTTCCTGGTAATCAACGGTCAGCGGGAAGAAGTCCTGGCCTTCGCGCGCGCTCTTGGCGGCGACGGCAGTGACCAGCAACACGGTGTCGTCCATCTTGACGATGACTGCGCCGCCGGCCTGACGGGCGACTTCGCCGGTTTCAAGCGTGACGGTGTGTTTGCCGTACTGGAAGGTTTTGGTGATTTTTGCCACGGGGGATCCTTGAAATGCTTTCTTCGATTGGTCCGTTGCCAACCCATGCCGGCAACGGCTGGCCGGGCGGTTCCGGCCGGTCTACTACGATTTTGAAGCTCTAAAAACAAAGCCGCGGCGCATCGCTGCGCCGCGGCGGATATCGATTAGCGGCGCAGGCCGAGCTTTTCGATCAATGCTTTATAGCGTGCGACATCCTTGTTCTTCAGGTAGTCGAGCAGGCTACGGCGGCGGTTGACCATCTGCAGCAGACCACGGCGGCTGTGGTGATCCTTCTTGTGTTCCTTGAAGTGGCCGGTCAGCAGTTCAATGCGAGCGGTCAGCAGGGCGACCTGGACTTCCGGGGAGCCGGTATCAGCAGCGCCGCGCTTGTTTTCTTCAATGACTTTCTGGGTGTCGATCGACATGGTTTTTCTCTTCAGATGCGGGGCCAGCAGGAACGTCTCATGACGCACCGCACAGCTCGCCGATTAATAGGCTGCCCACCGGAGCGGACAGTTGCCCTTTCTAGGGCCGCAAAATTGTAACGGTCACAACCATCCGGGACAAGGCGGAAGTGACTTGAAAGGTACTGTCCGCCCCTGCCCGTTCAGAGATTGAAGCGGCGCTGCGGGCCCAGTCGCCCGCCCTCCTCCACCTGGCCCAGGCCCAGCGGCTGGCCGCCTTCGCCGTAAACCACCACCAGCCCTACCGGCCAGACCGGATTGCGCAGACGCTGGCCAAGGCAGAACCGTGCTGCCTGGGCGGCATCCAGCTCAACCCGTGGGAATTGGCTCAAGCCCTGCTCGATCGGCAGCAACCAGTCCAGCAGCGCCGTTTCGTCACCGGATTCAGCCACCGCGCGCAGCGCATCCAGGCCGATCATTTTCGGCGCCATGAACGGCTCCACCCACAGCCGACGCAGCGCGGTGACATGCGCGCCACAGCCAAGCAGCTCACCCAGGTCGCGGGCGATGCTGCGGATATAGGTGCCCGAACCGCAGGTCACCCGCAGCGACAGGCACTCGCCTTCACGCGCCAGCACCTCGATGGACTGGACATGTACTTCACGCTCCGGCGCCTCGATGGCCTCGCCACGGCGGGCCTTGGCATACAGCGGCTCACCACCCTGCTTCAGCGCCGAATAGATCGGCGCCCGCTGCAGGATCGTGCCGGTCAGGGTGGCCAAGGCCGCTTGCAGCTGCGCATCGCAGAATTCCGGTACCGGCCGCTCGCGCAGCACTACGCCGTCGGCATCATCGGTATCGGTGGTGCTGCCCAGCCTGATTTGAGCGTCATAGGCCTTGGCCGAACCCAGCAGCAGCCCGGCGATCTTGGTCGCCTCACCAAAGCACAGCGGCAGCAAGCCGGTGGCCAGCGGATCCAGGCTGCCGGTATGGCCGCCCTTCTCGGCACGGAACAGGCGACGCGCTACCTGCAGTGCGGTGTTGGAGCTCATGCCAGCCGGCTTGTCGAGCAGAACGATGCCATCCAGGCGGCGGAATTGGATTCGGGGACGCATGCAACACCATAGACAGGCCGGCATGCAGTCAGCACACCTGGCAAAAAATCGGAAACGTCGCCTGCACCAAGGCGCAGGCCAGACATGACAACAGCCCTTACGGGCTGCTGCGATTACGCTTTATCGGGGCCATTGTCGGCGTCGGACTCGGGTTCCGGCGGCGGCACCAGGTCGCGCAGCAGATTGTCGATGCGCTCACCACGGTCGACCGAATCGTCGTAGTGGAAATGCAGCTCCGGCACGTGCCGCAACTTCATCGCCTTGGCCAGCGACATGCGCAGCTCAACGGTCAGCTCACGCAGGCCCTTCATCGCCTCATCCGCACGTTCCGGCATCAGCGCGGTTACGAAGATCTTGGCGTGGGCCATGTCACGGGTGACTTCCACGTCCGACACACTGACCGAGGGCAAGCCGAATTCACGCACGGCGGCATGCACCAAGGTGCCCAGATCACGGCGGATCTGCGCAGAAACACGGTCGGTACGATGAAAGGTCTTAGGCATCAGGCAAGTATCAGCAATAAAGAGTGAATTTCAATGAAACCGGAAGGGAACCACCCGCTGCAGCCGCATTCACGGCCACAGCACCTGATTCCCAACCCCGGCTGGCAGGGGATTCGTTCGCGGGACCCGCTTCAACGAATCCCGATTCCCGACTCCCCAATCCCGGCCGTCAGAGCGTGCGCGGCACTTCGATACGCTCGAAGCACTCGATCTGGTCGCCCGGCTTGACGTCGTTGTAAGCCTTCACGCCGATACCGCACTCGGTACCGTTGCGAACTTCCTCGACGTTTTCCTTGAAGCGACGCAGCGATTCCAGCTCGCCCTCGAACACCACCACGCTGTCGCGCAGCACGCGGATCGGCTTGTTCCGCTTCACCACGCCTTCGATGATCATGCAGCCTGCAACCGCGCCGAACTTGGAGCTGCGGAACACATCGCGAACCTGCGCGATACCGATGATCTCTTCGCGGATTTCCACGCCGAGCAGACCGGATGCCACCTGCTTCACCTGGTCGATCACGTCATAGATGATCGAGAAGTAACGCAGGTCAACGCCGTTGGATTCAATGATGCGACGGGCCGAAGCATCCGCACGCACGTTGAAGCCGATGACGGTGGCCTTGGAAGCCACGGCCGAATTGGCATCGGACTCGGTGATACCGCCCACACCGGAGTGGATCACGTTGATGCGGATGTCGTCGTTGGACAGGCCAACCAAGGCCTGGCTCAGTGCCTGCACCGAACCCTGCACGTCGGCCTTGATCAGCAGGTTCAGCACCTGCTGGCCGTCGCCCTTGCCCAGCTGCGACATGATGTCTTCCATGCGGCTGCCGGCAGTGGCAACCAGGCGCGACTCGCGGCGCTTGGTTTCACGGGTCTGTGCAACGTCCTTGGCCAGGCGCTCGTCTTCAACCACGACGAAGTCGTCACCGGCTTCCGGCACACCCGACAGACCCAGCACCTGCACCGGGATCGACGGACCAGCTTCGCCAACCTGGCTGCCGGTTTCGTCGAACAGCGCACGCACGCGGCCGTACTGGATACCGCACACCAGGTAGTCGCCCTTCTTCAGCAGACCCTGCTGCACCAGCACCGTCGCGACCGGGCCACGGCCCTTGTCCAGCGAGGACTCGATGACCACACCGTTGGCGCGGCCTTCGGCCACGGCCTTCAGCTCCAGCACTTCGGCCTGCAGCGAAATCGCATCCAGCAGGTCGTCGATACCCAGGCCGGTCTTGGCCGAGATTTCCACCATCTGCACGTCACCACCGAAGTCTTCGGCCACGACCTGCTCAGCAAGCAGTTCGTTCTTGACGCGCATCGGATCGGCCGAGGCCTTGTCGATCTTGTTGATTGCCACCACGATCGGCGCATTCGCAGCGCGGGCGTGCTGGATGGCTTCCTTGGTCTGCGGCATCACGCCATCGTCGGCGGCGACAACCACCACCACGATATCGGTCAGCTGCGCACCGCGGGCACGCATCGAGGTGAACGCGGCGTGGCCCGGGGTATCGAGGAAGCTGATCACGCCCTTCGGCGTGGTCACATGGTAAGCACCGATGTGCTGGGTGATGCCACCGGCTTCGCCGTTGGCAACCTTGGTGCGGCGCATGTAATCGAGCAGCGAGGTCTTGCCGTGATCGACGTGGCCCATGATGGTCACCACCGGTGCACGCGGCACCGCGACACGCTCATCGGCACCAGTGATAGCCAGCAATGCGTCTTCGGCATCGTTGGCATTGGCGCGCACCACGTTGTGGCCGAGCTCTTCAACCACCAGCGCTGCGGTGTCATGGTCGATGGTCTGGGTGATGGTCGCCATCACACCCATCTTGAACAGCGCCTTCACCACCTCGCCGCCCTTCAGCGCAAGCTTCTGCGCCAGATCGGCTACGGTGATGGTGTCGCCAACGGCGACTTCGCGCACCACCGGTGCGGTCGGACGTTCGAAGGCATGGCTGCCGCTACCGCTGCGCGATGCGTCATTGCCGCGACGGCCCTGCGGTGCGCGAGCACCCGGACGGCCACGCGAATTATTGTTGTTGCTGTTGCCGCGGCGGGCACGGTCAGACGCCGACAGGTGCAGCTGGCCACCGAAACGGTTGCCATCACCACCCTCGTTGCGCTTGCCCGGCTTTGCATTGGCATTGGCGTTGTTGCCGCGGTCATCGCGCGACGGTGCGCGGGCCGGGGCAGCAGCTGCCGGGGCCTGGCGCGCTGCGCGCGGTGCCGGTGCTTCGGCGGCTGGTGCCGGCTTTGCAGCAGCGGCTTTGGCGGCCTCTTCAGCAGCGGCCTTCTCGGCTTCGACGCGTGCGGCTTCGGCTTCTTCGGCGGCCTTCTTGGCAGCGATACCTTCGTCGCGGGCGCGATCCTTCTCGGCCAGCATGCGCTGTTCGTCGAGGTTGCGCTGACGCGATTCTTCCAGCTTGCGCAGGATATCGGCACGCTCTTCGTCCGGCGTCATCGCAGGCTTGCCACCTTCCGGCTTGACGTAGGTGCGCTTCTGGCGCACTTCGACATTGACGGTGGTCTTGCTACGGCCAGCACTGACGGTCACTTCCTGATGCTTGCGGCGATTCAGGGTGATCTTCTTTGCTGCGGCTTCAGCGTCTTCGACCGGCTGCTCTTCCTTGCCATGCGAACGGCGGAGGAAGCCGAGCAGCTTCACTTTCTCGGTACTGGTGACGACCTGATCGGGACCGCTGAACTTCATCCCGGCCTGGGACAGCTGTTCAAGCAGTTTCTCGACCGGCGTGTTGACCAGTTCGGCGAGCTTGCGGATGGTGGTTTGCTGCGACATTCGGATCCTATGATCTTGTTTGCGCCCCCTCGTCACGAACGAAGGCAGCGCGGAGTCTACGCCCTGAGCGGCTCAGGGCACTGTTCATCGCTGGCTCATTCGCCGCGCTCCAGGCGGGCGATCTCCTCGGCGCGGGCTGCCAGGACCAGCGCCGCGGCGCGCTCCAGATCCATGCCCTCGATGCCGAACTCCAGAACCTCGTCGGCAGCCAGGTCCGACAGATCCTCACTTGTGCGCACGCCGTGGCCAGCCAGCGCGTACGCCGTAGCCTCATCCATGCCCTTCAGTGCCAGCAGATCTGCTGCCGGCACACCGCCGTCAGCACCCTCTTCAACCGCCAGCGCTTCATTGAGCAGCGCGTCACGGGCGCGGGCGCGGAGTTCTTCGACGATATCTTCGTCGAAGCCTTCCACTGCCAGCAACTCACCAACCGGCACGTAGGCGATTTCTTCCACCGTACCGAAGCCTTCGGAAACCAGGATACCTGCGATTTCCTCGTCCACTTCCAGCTTGTCCATGAACAGCTGACGGGCGACACCCTGCTCGGCTTCCGACTTGGCGGTCACCTGGTCCTGGGTCATCACATTCAGCTGCCAACCGGTCAGGCGGCTGGCCAGACGCACGTTCTGGCCGCCCTTGCCGATTGCCTGGGCCAGGCGGTCTTCTGCCACGGCCAGGTCCATCGAGTGCTTCTCTTCGTCAACGATGATCGACTGGACTTCAGCCGGTGCCATCGCATTGATGACGAAGTTGGCCGGGTTGTCGTTCCACAACACGATATCCACGCGCTCGCCATTGAGTTCGTTGGACACTGCCTGCACGCGCGAACCGCGCATGCCGATGCAGGCACCGATTGGATCGGTGCGGCTGTCATGGGCCAGCACGGCGATCTTGGCGCGGTCGCCCGGGTCACGTGCGCAGGCCTTGATTTCAACCAGGCCCTGGCCGACTTCCGGCACTTCCAGCTTGAACAGCTCGATCATGAATTCCGGGGCAGCGCGGCTGATGAACAGCTGCGGGCCACGCGGCTCCGAACGCACTTCGGCCAGGTAACCGCGCACGCGGTCGCCGGCACGCAGCACGTCACGCGGAATGCCCTTGTCCTTCGGAATGAAGGCTTCCGCATTGCCGCCCAGATCGACATAGATGTTGCCGCGCTCGGCGCGCTTGACCACACCGGTGACCAGCTCACCAACGCGGTCCTTCCACGCATCCACCACCTGCTGGCGCTCGGCTTCGCGCACACGCTGGACGATGACCTGCTTGGCAGCCTGCGCTGCGATACGGCCAAAATCGGGGTTCTCAATCTGCTCTTCGATGTAATCGCCGATTTCAACGTCGTCGGCTTCATCCACCGCATCCATCATGCGGATCTGGCGGTCCGGCGACTCCATCACGACGTCATCGGCAACCACTTCCCAGCGACGGAAGGTTTCGTAGGTACCGTCCTTGTGGTTGATCGATACGCGCGCCAGGACTTCCTGGTCGGGGTAACGCTTCTTCGCCGCCGAGGCCAATGCAGCCTCGATCGCATCAAAAATAACTTCGCGCGGCACGCCCTTCTCGTTGGCGACTGCGTCAACTACCAGCAAAAGTTCCTTGCTCATCGGCTCACTCCGCGCGCGGCTTTTTGGCCGCCGTTTCGTTATTGGAATTATTCTTGGACTTGCCCTGCTTGGGAGCCGGACCCGTCGGTTTGGTCGGTGCCAGGCCCAAAGCGGCCCAGTCCGGAATGATGCGTGCCTTGTCGATGTTATCGAACGAAGCCACGAACGGCTTGTTGTCGACGACAAACGTCACCGTGCCCTGCTGCAGGTCGACCGCGACGATTTCGCCCTGCAGGCGACGGCGGTTTTCCTGCGGCAGCTTCAGGCCGACCTTGGCGGATTCACCAATGGCCTGCTCAAACTGCTGCAGCGTGAACAGCGGACGATCCACGCCCGGCGAAGACACTTCCAGCGTGTAATTGCCGCTGATCGGGTCTTCGACGTCCAACTGCGCGGAAACCTCGCGGCTCACACGTTCGCAGTCTTCGACATTGACCATGCGCTCAGGCTGCTCAGCCAGCGGCACGTCGATATACAGGCGCAACGTTGCGCCGCCCGGGGCCGGCAGATATTCGGCACCAAGCAACTCGAGCCCCAACGCCTGCACGGTGGGGCTCAGCAGGTTCGCGATTTCAGTAGCCTTGTCGCTCACAGCCAGCCTTGATTCGTAAGTTAGAGAACGGTTGTCACCCAACCGGGGGTTCTGTATTCCAGAAACAGCAAAGGGCCCACATGGGCCCTTTGTCCGTTTGGATCCGATGACCGGATCCCGGTTGCAAGAACGGAAGCAGCCGTTCTTGCGAGCCCAACTTTTGCCTCATCAACACATCGTGTTGCAAAGACCGAAGCTGGTAGCGGGGGCAGGATTTGAACCTGCGACCTTCGGGTTATGAGCCCGACGAGCTGCCAGACTGCTCCACCCCGCATCAGAAGCGGAATTATGAAGTAAGCAAGCCGATAATGCAAGACTTATTTACTTCGCGTTTCTCCCAAGAAGCTGGAGAAACCCGGAAAAACCCTTCCGGTTGAACCACTTACTCCGTGGTTCCGACCTTTCCGCTAGGCGGTGAGGCCGTCAACTCAGGAGATGAATAATACACACTTCGCGCAGCTTTGTAACGTTTTTTATTACAAATGTGCAAAAGAATTGCGCATCCATTCCATCAGCGGGCCCAGGCCCAGCGGCAGGAACAGCAACAGCACGGAATTCACGCCGAACACGATGCCCAGGATGCGGTCGTTGTTGCGCGGCAGCGGCTCGCCCACCGGCTCATCGAAGTACATGACCTTGATGACGCGCAGGTAGTAGAAGCAACCGACCACCGCGCACAGCACGCCAACCAGCGCCAGCCACAACAGGCCACCGTTGACGGCCGCGGACAGCACAGACAACTTGGTCCAGAAGCCCAGGAACGGCGGGATACCTGCCAGCGACGCCATGATGCACAGGACCAAGCCGGCCATCCACGGACTGCGGGCGTTCAGGCCCTTGAAGTCTTCGATGTTCTCGGCTTCAAAACCGGCACGCGACAACACGATGATCGCACCGAATGCTGCGGTCGACATGATGGCGTAAGCGATGGCGTAGAACAGCGCGGCCGAATAGCCCTGCTCGCCACCACCGGCGATGCCCATCAGCAGGAAGCCGATGTGCGACACGGTCGAGTAGGCCAGCATGCGCTTCAGATTGGTCTGAGCGATGGCCATCAGGTTACCGATGACCAGCGACAGCGCGGCCAGACCAGCAAGCACGTACTGCAGCTCGGTGGACAGCGGACCAACGCCCATTTCCAACAGGCGGTAAGCCATGCCGAATGCAGCCAGCTTCGGCGCCGAGCTGATGAACAGTGCGATCGGCGCCGGAGCACCCTGATACACGTCGGGCAGCCACATGTGGAACGGCGCAGCGCCCAGCTTGAAGGCAACGCCGGCAACCATGAACACCGCGCCGGTCAGCAGCAGCAGGCGCTCATCGGAATGGGCGATGGAGGCGTGGATCACGTCCAGGTGCAGCGAACCGGTGGCGCCGTAGACCAGCGACATGCCGTACAGCAGCAGGCCCGAGGCCAGCGAACCGAGCACGATGTACTTCATGCCGGCTTCGGCAGCGAGCTTGTTCTCCCGGTTGCTGGCAACCAGCGCGTAGGAACACAGCGCCAGCAGCTCCAGGCCCAGGTAAACCATCAGCAGGCTGCCGGCCGAGACCAGGATCATCATGCCGGCGGTGGCGAACAGGATCAGCACCGGGATCTCGCCCTGGTATAGATCGCGCTCGCGCAGGTAGCTCCAGCCGTAGACCAGGCTCAGGCCGCTGACCAGCACCACCACCGTCTTCATGACATCGGCAGCGTTGTCACGGATGAACATCCCGTGGAATACCTCGCCCTGCCCGCCCACGCCGTTCAACAGCATGATGAAGGCGACAGCGAGGATCGCCACCGAAATGAAGTGGGTCCAGACCTTGTGCTTGGTGCTGATGAACAGATCAAGGATCAGCAGGGCAAAGGCACCGCCAATCACTACCAGTTCGGGCAGCAACGGCAGCAGGTCGGTCATGGTCAACGGCAGAGGCGTCGGCGTGGTCATCATCAAATCCTGGAATCAATACTCGACAGGCCGCTTACAGCAGCTTGCTCGAAGCGATCTGCATCGCCAGATGGGCGATGGACGGCTCCATCAGATCGGTCAACGGCTTGGGATAGAAGCCCAGCACCAGCGTACCGACGGCAAACACGGTCATTACCAGCCACTCACGGCCATTCATGTCCTTCAGCTCGGCGACGTGGGCGTTGCCCACTTCACCGAAGAACACGCGCTTGTACAGCCACAGCGAGTAGGCCGCACTGATGATCAGCGTGGTCGCAGCGCCCAGCGCAACCAGCGGATTCCACTGGAATGCAGCCAGCACGATCATGAACTCGCCAACGAAACCACTGGTGCCCGGCAGGCCGGAATTGGCCATGAAGAACAGCAGCGCGAAGGCGGCAAACCACGGCATCACGTTGACCACGCCGCCGTAATCGGCGATGCGGCGGCTGTGCATGCGGTCATACAGAACGCCCACGCAGGAGAACATCGCGCCGGACACGAAACCGTGCGAAACCATCTGCACCATCGCGCCCTGCAGGCCCAGACGGGCTGCGTCGGCATTGCCGGCATCACGTACCAGCCACAGCGCGGTGAAGGTACCGAGGGTGACGAAACCCATGTGCGCGACCGATGAATAAGCGATCAGCTTCTTCATGTCGTCCTGCACCATGGCCACCAGGCCGACGTAGATCACCGCCACCAGCGACAGCGCGATCACCAGCCAGGCCCACTCGTGGCTTGCGTCCGGCACGATCGGCAGGTTGAAGCGCAGGAAGCCGTAGCCACCAATCTTCAGTGCGATCGCGGCCAGGATCACCGAACCGGCGGTGGGTGCTTCAACGTGCGCGTCCGGCAGCCAGGTGTGTACCGGGAACATCGGCACCTTGACCGCGAAAGCGATCAGGAACGCGAAGAATATCCAGGTCTGCTCCTTGCCCGACAGCTGCAGCTGATACAGGTCAACCAGCTGGAAGCTGCCGCCCTTCAGGTACAGGTAGATCAGTGCCACCAGCATCAGCACCGAGCCGAGGAAGGTGTACAGGAAGAACTTCATCGCCGCGTAGATACGACGCGGACCGCCCCAGACACCGATGATCAGGAACATCGGGATCAACATGGCTTCGAAGAACACGTAGAACAGCATCGCGTCGGTGGCGGCGAAGATGCCGACCGTCACGCCTTCCAGGATCAGGAAGGCTGCCACGTACTGGTTGACGCGCTTGTCGACCACGCCCCAGGCGCCGATCAGTGCCAGCACGCCGATCAGCGTGGTCAGCAGGATCAGGGCGATGGCGATGCCGTCGACGGCCAGGTTGTAGCCGATGTCGAACGCCGGGATCCACGGATGCTGTTCGACGAACTGCATCACGTCGGCAGCGCCGCGGTCGTAGCCACTGAGCAAGCCGAGGCTGAGCAGGAAGGTGAGCAATGCCACCGCCAGCGATGCCCAACGGGCAGCCTGGGCGTTACGCAGAGCGAGGATCAACGCACCGCCGAAGATCGGCAGCCAGATGAGAATACTAAGTAGAGGCCAGTTCGACACGTCTTCTATTCCGTACAGGTCAACGCCAGAAATGCATCAGCACGCCCAACAGGGCAATCAAACCGATGATCATCGCGAACGCGTAGTGGTAGAGGAAACCGGATTGGGTGCGGCGCAACAGGTTGGCAGCCAGGTCGACCAGACGCGCCGAACCATTGACCATCACCCCATCAACGACCGTGCTATCAACGGCACGGGCGGCCTTGCCGAGCTGCACACCACCGCCGGCAAAGCCGTCGATCCAGAGCTTGTCGAAGCCGTACTTGTTTTCCAGCACCGAAACCACCGGTGCCAGGGTCTTGCGAGCCTGTCCTGCCAGTTCCGGCTTCCAGATGTAGAACACCCAGGCCAGCGCGAAACCTGCAACCGTCAGCCAGAACGCCGGCATCTGCATGCCGTGTACCGCATAGGCCACCGAACCGTGCCAGAACTCCTTGCCAACCTCGGCAATGGTATCGCGCGCCGGGTCGTAGAAATCGACGATGCCGGTGAAGAACGACATGGTCTGGCCGGGGATACCGGCAGCGGCGGCGTGGCCGTCCCAGCCGGTGCCAAACAGCATCGGGCCGATGGTGAAGAAGCCGATGAGGATGGACGGGATTGCCAGCAGCACCAGCGGGATCGTCACCACCAGCGGCGACTCATGCGGCTCGTGGGCACCGTGACCATGGTGGTCGTCGTGGCCATGGCCGTGATCACCGTGGTGATCGTCATGCGCATCGCGGAAACGTTCCTTGCCGAAGAAGGTCAGGAACAGCAGGCGGAAGCTGTAGAAGCTGGTGACGATAACGCCGCCCAGCACCGCCCAGTAACCGTACAACGCAACCCAGCCAGCATCGGCAGCATGCGCGTGCATGGCAGCGGCTTCGATGATGGTGTCCTTGGAGTAGAAACCCGAGAAGAACGGTGTACCGACCAGGGCCAGCGTACCGATCCACATCGTGATGTGGGTGGTCGGCATGTATTTGCGCAGGCCGCCCATCTTCATCATGTTCTGCTCATGGTGCATGCCCATGATCACCGAACCGGCACCGAGGAACAGCAGCGCCTTGAAGAAGGCGTGGGTCATCAGGTGGAACACCGCGCCGGAGTAAGCCGACACGCCCAGTGCAACCGTCATGTAGCCCAGCTGCGACAGGGTGGAGTAAGCAACCACGCGCTTGATGTCGGTCTGCACGATGCCGATCAGGCCGGTGAAGAACGCGGTGGTGGCACCGATGAACAGGATGAAGTCCAGCGCGGTCTGCGACAGCTCGAACAGCGGAGACATGCGGGTGACCATGAAGATACCCGCGGTGACCATGGTCGCGGCGTGGATCAGTGCCGAGATCGGGGTCGGGCCTTCCATCGAGTCCGGCAGCCAGACGTGCAGCGGAACCTGTGCCGACTTGCCCATCGCACCGATGAACAGGCAGATGCAGATGATGGTCGCCACGCTCCACTGGTTGTCGCCGATCAGCTGCACCATCGCGTGACCGGTCAGCTCGGTGCCCAGCACGGTGCTGGCATTGGCGAACACGGTGGCGTAATCCAGCGAGCCGAAGGCCCACAGGATGCCGGCGATGCCGAGCAGGAAGCCGAAGTCACCGACGCGATTGACCAGGAAGGCCTTCATGTTGGCGAAGATGGCCGTGGGCTTCTTGAAGTAGAAACCGATCAGCAGGTACGACACCAGGCCCACCGCTTCCCAGCCGAAGAACAGCTGCAGGAAGTTGTTGCTCATCACCAGGGTGAGCATCGAGAAGGTGAACAGCGAGATGTAGCTGAAGAAACGCTGGTAGCCGTCGTCTTCGGACATGTAGCCGATCGAGTAGATGTGGACCAGCAGCGACACGAAGGTCACCACCACCATCATCATCGCGGTCAAACGGTCGATCATGAAACCGACGTGGGCCGCGTACTGGCCGACTTCAAAGAAGGTGTAGACGTTCTGGTTGTACGGCTGCGCCCCACCCCACAACAGCTGGGAGAAGATGTAGGCCGACAGCCCGAAGCTGACCGCCACACCCAGGATGGTGATGTACTGGGCGCCCTTGCGCCCCACCTGACGACCGAACAGGCCGGCGATGATGCTGCCGAACAGCGGCGCAAGCACCACTGCAATCAACAGACTCTTGGAGAGAGTGATTTCCATCTTCGGATCAGCCCTTCAGCGAATCGACTTCGCCCACGTTGATGGTGTGGCGAGTACGGAACAAGGTCACCAGGATCGCGAGGCCGATTGCAGCTTCGGCTGCGGCCACGGTCAGGATGAAGAACACGAACAGCTGACCGGCGGTGTCGCCCAGCTCACGCGAGAAGGCGATGAAGTTGATGTTCACCGACAGCAGCATCAGTTCGATCGACATCAACAGCACGATGATGTTCTTGCGGTTGAGGAAGATGCCGGCAACGCTGATGCAGAACATCACCGCGCCCAGCGCGAGCATATGGCCCAGGGAAATCATGGCTTGGCCTCCTCGCCACCATCATGTTGCGTATCGACCTGCACCACCGGCTTTTCGGCGGCCATCTTGACCATGCGCAGGCGGTCTTTTGCCTTGGTCATGGTCTGCTCGGTCGGGTTCTGCGTCTTCAGGCCTTCGCGACGGCGCAGGGTCAGCATCACGGCTGCCACCACGGCCACGGTCAGGATCACGGCCGCGAACTCGAACGGCAGCAGGTATTCAGTGAACAGGCTGCGTGCCAGCCAGGTGATGTTGGACGTATCGGCAGCAACCGCAGCAGCGTTGTCCACCGGGAATGGCGCGGTACGTGCCTTGATGCCGATCAGGGTCAGCATCTGCACCAGCATCACCACCGCGACCACCAGGCCGACCGGCAGGTAACGCACCCAGCCTTCACGCAGGTTGGTGGTGTCGATGTCCAGCATCATCACCACGAACAGGAACAACACCATCACCGCGCCGACGTAGACCAGCACCAGGGTGACGCCAAGGAACTCCGCCCCCACCAGCAGCCAGACGCAGGCGATGGAGAAGAACGTCAGAATCAAGCACAGCACGGCGTACACCGGGTTGCGCACGCTGATCACCGCTGCCGCGGAAATGCCGGCAATGATGGAGAAGAACCAGAAAGCAATATTTACCCAATCCATCTCAAGACCTCAGCGGAAGGCGGCGTCGGCGGCGCGGCGCTCGGCGATTTCGGCTTCAAGCCGGTCGCCAATTGCCAGCAGCTGCGGCTTGGTGATGATGTTCTCGCCACGCTTCTCGAAGTGGTACTCGAGAATGTGGGTCTCGACGATCGAGTCCACCGGGCAGCTTTCTTCGCAGAAGCCGCAGAAGATGCACTTGAACAGATCGATTTCGTAACGCGTGGTACGGCGGGTGCCGTCTTCGCGCTTGGCCGAGTCGATGGTGATCGCCAGTGCCGGGCACACCGCTTCGCACAGCTTGCAGGCGATGCAACGCTCTTCACCGTTGGGGTAACGGCGCAGGGCGTGCAGGCCACGGAAACGCGGCGACTGCGGGAACTTCTCCATCGGGTACATCACGGTGTACTTGGGCTTGAACGTGTATTTCAACGTCAGCCACAAGCCGCCGAGCAACTCCAGGAGCAGCAGGCTTTTGAAATAGTGGGTGATCTTATTCATGAATCAAACGCCCTTCTGGATCACGCCGTAGAACACCATCAGTGCCGTCACCGCGATCCAGAAAATGGTCAGCGGGATGAACACCTTCCAGCCCAGACGCATGATCTGGTCATAACGGAAGCGCGGGAAGCTGGCACGGAACCAGATGTACGCACTGGCGAAGAACAGCACCTTGAGCAGCAACCACGGCCAACCGCCGGTCCAGATCCAGTTGATCCACGGCGAGATGTCGGCCGTGATCCAACCCTGGAGCGGGCTCAGCCAGCCACCGAGGAAGAAGATCGAGATCAGGAAGCTGACCAGGATCATGTTGGCGTACTCGGCCAGGAAGAACAGTGCGAACGCACCGCCGGAGTACTCCACCATGTGGCCGGCAACGATTTCCGACTCACCTTCCACCACGTCGAACGGCGCGCGGTTGGTTTCGGCAACGCCGGACACCCAGTACACGACGAACAACGGGAACAGCGGCAGCAGGAACCAGTCGAACAGGCCCGAATTACCCTTCTGCGCCAGCACGATGTCGGTCAGGTTCAAGCTGCCGGCGGCGATCATCACGCCGACCAGGGCGAAGCCCATCGCGATTTCGTAGCTGACCACCTGTGCGGCCGAACGCATCGCACCGAGGAAGGCGTACTTGGAGTTGGAGGCCCAACCGGCGAGGATCACGCCGTACACGCCCAGCGAGGTCATCGCCAGCAGGTACAGCAGACCAACGTTGGCGTTGGACAGCACCAACTTGTAATCGAACGGAACCACTGCCCACGCCGCGAACGACGGTGCCAGCACGATCAACGGCGCGATGATGTACATCGCCTTGTGTGCGCTGGCCGGGGCAATGATTTCCTTGAACAGCAGCTTGGTGACGTCGGCGAAGGCCTGCAGCAGGCCGCCCAGACCGACATACATCGGCCCGTGGCGAACGTGCATCCAGCCGATCAGCTTGCGCTCCCACAACACGTAGAAGGCAACCGAGATGATCACCGGCATGGCGATCAAGAGGATCTTGATCACCGTCCACAGCACGATACCGATGTCACCCAGTGACATGAACCACTGGAACAAGGGGTCGATCGCGTTTAACAGCAACTCGTTCATGCAGCCACCACCGTTACCCGAGCGGCACCCAGCGGCGCGGTTGCGCCGTGGCCCGATTCAATCCACACCGTACCGGCGGCGACGCGCGCGTCGACCACAACCGACAGCGTGGCGCGGCCAGCGTCGGTACCGACCTTGGCCATCTGGCCTTCGCTCAGCTGCAGACGCGCGGCGTCATCGGCGTTGAGCACGATGCGCGGATCGTTGTTGAGCGGATGCGACTGCAGCGCCTGCGCACGACGCACGACGGCATCGGTGCGGTAGATCGCCGGGGTCGAGGCAACTTCAAAGCCCTCGCCCGCCAGCTGCGGCTGCGCCGAAGCGGCAACCTTGACCGTGACCGGCTGCAGACCGGCACGCAGGCCTGCAAGATCGGTGAAACCGAAACCGGCCAACTGCATGTCACCGCCCAGCGCACGCAGCACGCGCCAGCCCTCACGGGCCTCGCCCTGCAGCTTGCCGCCAGCGCGGGCGACCTGGTTGCGGCCGTCCAGATTGGTCAGCGTGGCGTCGATTTCCGGCAGCGCGCCGATCGGCAGGATCACGTCGGCCACATCGCGGGTCGAGGTGCAGGCGAAGTGGCTGAAGGCCACAACCTTGGCACCGACCAGCGCCTTGCGGGCAGCGGCGGTATCGGCGAAGTCCAGGCCCGGCTCGATGCCGTACAGGGCATAGGCCTTGCGCGGCTGCGCCAGCATTGCATTGACGTCCATGCCAGCCGGCAGCACGCCAGCCTGGGCCAGGCCCACGGCATTCGCACCCTGCGGGATGCGGCACAGCTTGGCGCCGGTGGCAGCGGCAAACGCGCTGACAGCAGCACGGATGTTGGCAGCCTGCGGGTGATTCTCGGCAATTGCACCGACGATGATGACGGTGTTGTTGCCGCCCTTCACCGCGTCGACCAACTGCGTGTTGCCCAGCGTCTCGACAAAGCGCGACGGTGCAACGATGTGCTTGCCAGCCAGCTTGAACGCGAAGTCGAAATCGACCGGGTTGATCGAATGGATCTTGGCGCCGTTGCTGGTCTGCGCCTTGCGCAGGCGAGCATGCAGCAGCGGCAGTTCGTGGCGGATATTGCTACCCAGCACGACGATATGATCGGCGTGTTCGATGTCGGCCAACGACATGCCGAAGGCTTCGGCAACCGGCGCATCGGAGAAGTCGCGGTTGTTGATGCGGTGGTCGATGTTGTTCGAACCCAGGCCAGCGGCCAGGCGGGCCAGCAGAGCGCCCTCCTCGTTCGACGTTGCCGGGTGCACCAGCACGCCGAGCTCGTCGCCACGGTTGGCTTCGAAGATTTCGCGGGCAGCGGCCAGACCTTCGGCCCAGCTCACTTCCTTCCACTCACCATTGACCTTCTGCAGCGGCTTGACCGCGCGGTCGGCCGCATACAGGCCCTGGTGCGAATAACGATCGCGATCGGACAGCCAGCACTCGTTGACCAGCTCGTTGTCACGCGGCACCGCACGCAGCACTTCGCCACGACGGGTGTGCAGGAACAGGTTCGAGCCCATCGCGTCGTGGTAACCCAGCGACTCGCGAGCGGTCAGTTCCCACGGGCGTGCCTTGAACTGGAACACCTTGTTGGTCAGCGCACCGACCGGGCACACGTCGATGACGTTACCGGACAGCTCGGTGGTCAACGGCTTGCCGTCGTAGGTGCCGATCTGCAGGTTCTCACCACGCGACATGCCACCCAGTTCGTAGGTGCCAGCGACTTCAGCGGTGAAGCGCACGCAACGGGTGCACTGGATACAGCGGGTCATCTCGGTGGCGACCAGCGGCCCCATGTCCTCGTCGACCACGACGCGCTTGCGCTCGTTGAAGCGGCTGACCGAACGGCCATAGCCCAGCGACACGTCCTGCAGTTCGCACTCGCCGCCCTGATCGCAGATCGGGCAGTCCAGCGGGTGGTTGATGAGCAGGAACTCCATCACCGAACGCTGGTACTTGAGCGCCTTCTCGTTGCGGGTCTGGATCTTCATGCCATCCATGACCGGGGTTGCGCAGGCCGGCGACGGCTTGGGCGACTTTTCAACGTCGACCAGGCACATGCGGCAGTTTGCGGCGATCGGCAACTTCTCGTGGTAGCAGAAGCGCGGAATCGGAATGCCAGCCTTGTCGGCGGCCTGGATGATCATCGAACCCTTGGGTACGACCAGGGACTGACCATCGATATCGATGGTCACGTGATCCGGCGGTACATTGGGATTTACCGGTTGCGCGCTCATGCGGCAGCAGTCTCCACCTTCTTGCCGTCAACCATCGAATGACCGTTGACGATGTAGTACTCGAATTCGTTCCAGAACTGGCGCAGGAAGCCTTGAATCGGCCACGCTGCCGCCTCACCGAACGCACAGATGGTGTGGCCTTCAATCTGGCCGGCAACCGTCTTCAGCTGATGCAGGTCTTCCATCGTGGCCTGGCCGGCGACGATGCGCTCCAGCACGCGGTGCATCCAGCCGGTGCCTTCACGGCACGGGGTGCACTGGCCACAGGATTCCTTGTGGAAGAACTGGCTGATGCGGCAGGCGAACTTGACGCAGCAGACGCTGTCATCCAGCACCACGATGGCACCCGAACCCAGGCCCGAGCCCAGTGCACGGATGGTGTCGTAGTCCATCGCCAGCCCGTTGAGCTGCTCGGCGGTCAGCACCGGCATCGACACGCCGCCCGGGATTGCGCCCTTCAGCTTGCGGCCCGGACGCAGGCCACCGGCCATCGCCAGCAGGTCGTCGAAGGTGGTGCCCAGCGGCACTTCGAAGTTGCCGCCCTTGGTCACGCAGCCGGAGACCGAGAAGCACTTCGGGCCGCCGTTGTTGGTCAGGCTCAGGTTCTTGAACCACTCCGCGCCGTTGCGGATGATCGCCGGCACCGAGGCATAGGTCTCGGTGTTGTTGATCGTGGTCGGCTTGCCGTACAGGCCGAAGTTGGCCGGGAACGGCGGCTTGTAACGCGGCTGGCCCTTCTTGCCTTCCAGCGATTCCATCAGCGCGGTTTCTTCACCGCAGATGTAAGCGCCGGCGCCGAGCGCGCCATAGATGTCGATGTCGCAACCGCTGCCCAGCACGTTCTTGCCCAGCCAGCCGTGCTTGTAGGCGTCGGCCAGGGCCTGCTCGAAATGCTCGAACGGCTCGTGGTGGAACTCACCACGCAGGTAGTTGTACGCCGCGGTCGAGCCGGTGGCGTAGCAGGCGATCGCCATGCCTTCCACGACCGAATGCGGGTTGTAACGCAGGATGTCGCGGTCCTTGCAGGTGCCCGGCTCGGATTCATCCGAGTTGCAGAGGATGTACTTCTGCACATCACCCTTGGGCATGAAGGACCACTTCAGGCCAGTCGGGAAGCCTGCACCGCCACGGCCACGCAGACCGGACTGCTTGACCATCTCGATGACGTCGGCCGGCGGGATCTTCTCTTCGAGGATCTTGCGCAGCGCGGCGTAGCCACCGGTCTTCAGATAGCTTTCGTACGACCACGGGGTGTCGTAATGCAGCGTGGTGTAGACCACGTTGTGCGGAAGTGGCGCCGGCCCGACCGGACCCTTGGATTCGTGGTGTGCCATGCCTTACTCCAGCCCGTCCAGCAGCGCGTCGACCTGGTCCAGCGTCAGGCGCTCGTGGTAATGGCCGTTGATGACCATCATCGGCGCACCGGCGCAGCCAGCCAGGCACTCTTCCTCTTTCTTGAGGTAGACGCGGCCGTCGGCGGTCGATTCACCGTGCTTGATGCCCAGCTTCTTCTCGCAATGGCGGACGATGTCGTCGGCGCCATTGAGCCAGCAGCTGACGTTGGTGCAGATGGCGACGTTGTTGCGGCCAACCTTCTCGGTCTCGAACATCGAGTAGAAGGTTGCAACTTCGTACGCCCACACGAACGGCAGGTCCAGGTACTTGGCCACGCCGGCGATCAGCTCGTCGCTCAGCCAGCCCTGGTTCTGCTCCTGTGCGGCATGCAGGCCCTGCAGCACCGCCGAACGCTTGCGATCGGGCGGAAACTTGGACAGCCAGTGATCGATGTGAGCGCGCGTCTTGTCGCTCAGCACCACCATCGGGTCGACGTTACGCGCCGCCTCGAAATTACCCGTCGCCTTCATAGGCCGACCTCAACGAATACCAAAAGCTGAAAAACCGATGCCTGCGGCGGCAGGGCCGCGCAGGCAACGGACGATGTGTGATCCGCCGGCATTACCGGTCAACCTCGCCGAACACGAGGTCGTAGGTGCCGATCATCGCCACCACGTCGGCCAGCATGTGGCCGCGGACGACCGAGTCGATCGAGGACAGATGAGCGAAGCCCGGCGCGCGCAGATGGGCGCGGAACGGCTTGTTGGCACCGTCGGAAACCAGGTAGCAACCGAACTCGCCCTTGGGCGCTTCAACCGCCGCATAGGTTTCGCCGGCCGGCACGCAGTAGCCTTCACTGAACAGCTTGAAGTGATGGATCAGCGCTTCCATGTCGTCCTTCATCTCGGCGCGAGCCGGCGGGGCAACCTTGAAGTTCTTGACCATCACCGGGCCCGGGTTGGCCTTCAGCCACGCCACGCACTGCTTGATGATGCGGTTGGATTCGCGCATCTCGGCAATACGCACCAGGTAACGGTCGTAGCAGTCGCCCTTGGTGCCCAACGGCAGGTCGAAATCGACCGCGTCGTACTTGGCATACGGCTGCTTCTTGCGCAGATCCCAGGCGATACCCGAACCACGCAGCATCACGCCGGTCATGCCCCAGGCCATTGCATGCTCCGGGGTGATCACGCCGATGCCAACGGTACGCTGCTTCCAGATACGGTTGTCGGTCAGCAGGGTTTCGTATTCGTCAACGCGACCCGGGAACTCCTTGGTGAAGTTCTCCAGGAAGTCGAGTAGCGAGCCCTCGCGCGAAGCGTTCAGACGCTTCAGCGCATTACCCTTGTGCCAACGCGATTCCTTGTACTTCGGCATCGTGTCCGGCAGGTCACGGTACACACCACCCGGACGGTAGTAAGCCGCGTGCATGCGCGCGCCGGAGACTGCTTCATAGCAATCCATCAGCTCTTCGCGCTCACGGAAGGCGTACAGCATCACCGCCATCGCGCCCAGATCGAGCGCGTTGGAGCCCAGCCACATCAAGTGGTTCAGGACGCGGGTGACTTCATCGAACATGGTGCGGATGTACTGCGCACGCTCCGGCACTTCGATACCCACCAGGGTTTCGATGGCGCGGACATAGGCGTGCTCGTTGCACATCATCGAGCAGTAATCCAGGCGATCCATGTAACCGATCGACTGGTTGAACGGCTTGGATTCGGCCAGCTTTTCGGTCGCACGGTGCAGCAGGCCGATATGCGGATCGGCGCGCATGATGGTCTCGCCGTCCATCTCCAGGATCAGACGCAGCACACCGTGCGCGGCCGGATGCTGCGGGCCGAAGTTCATGGTGTAGTTGCGGATCTCCTGCTTGGCTTCAGCAGGATTGCTCGCAAAGGCCTGCGAGGCCTGGTGGAATTCCTTCTTTACGTCCGCACTCACTTGCTTGCCTCCGTCTGCGCGCGCTCGCCTTCAGCGGTCTGGAAACGGGCATCGTCGCGGATAACACGCGGCACGCCTACGCGCGGCTCGACCGAAGTCACCGGCTCGTAGACCACACGCTTCTTTTCTTCGTCGTAACGCACTTCGACGTTGCCGATCAGCGGGAAATCCTTGCGGAACGGATGGCCCACGAAACCGTAGTCGGTCAGGATGCGACGCAGGTCCGGGTGACCTTCGAAGATCACGCCGTACAGGTCGAACGCTTCGCGCTCGAACCAGTTCAGGCCCGGATGAATGTCGGTCAGCGAGGCCACCACCGGCAACGACTCGCTCGGCGCGTAGCAGCGGATGCGCAGCAGCTGATTGTGCTGGTAGGAACGCAGCTGGCAGACCACCGCGAAGCGCTGCTTCGGCAGTGCATCCGGCTGCGCGCCTTCGGCGGTTTCGTGGCTGGGGAATTCACCCCAAGCGAAACGACCGGCGCCACTGCCTTCCACGCCACGGCTGAAGCCGTGCGAGGAAACGTCCGAGGTATCCCACTCGTCGCTGCCGTAACCGAGGTAATCGACGCCGCACAGATCAGTGGCGTGCTCGAAGCCGAACTCGTCACGCAGCGCCAGAGCGGTTGCGTGCCAATCGGCAACAGCCACTTCCAGCGTTACTTCGCCGCGCGGTTCGACCACCACAACCTGCGCACCGGCAAAGCGGGCGCGAAGTTTATCGATGAGAGAAGGTGCTTGCTGGGCCATGGGGGCTGGCGTGCTCTTGATTTGAAAAGGGGTCAGCGTGCGATGGTCTGGGTTCGCCAGATCTTCTTCTGCAGCTGCAAAATGCCGTACACCAGCGCTTCGGCGGTCGGCGGGCAACCCGGGACATAGACGTCCACCGGCACCACGCGATCACAACCGCGCACCACTGCGTAGGAGTAATGGTAGTAACCGCCGCCATTGGCGCAGCTACCCATCGAGATGACCCACTTCGGGTCCGGCATCTGGTCGTAGACCTTGCGCAGCGCCGGGGCCATCTTGTTGACCAGGGTGCCGGCAACGATCATCACGTCGGACTGTCGCGGCGAGGGACGGAACACCACGCCATAACGATCAAGGTCCAGACGCGCCGCACCAGCGTGCATCATTTCCACCGCGCAGCAGGCCAGACCGAAGGTCATGGGCCACATCGAGCCGGTACGTGCCCAGTTCAACAGCGCATCAACGCTGGTGGTCACATAGCCCTTCTCGAGCAGGGGGTTATCGCCTTCAGGCCGCAGAATGTCATCAACCCGCCCTTCCGGGACGGGGTTGTTCATCAGGCCGTCGAGAGTTTGGATCACTCCCATTCCAGCGCTCCCTTCTTCCACACGTAAATAAAGCCGAGGAACAGCATGCCCACGAACAAGCCCATGGTGACCAGCGAGCGGGCGCCGAGCTCCATGAACACCTGGGTCCAGGGCACAATAAAGATGATTTCCAGGTCAAAGACGATGAACTGGATGGCGATGAGGTAGTAGCGCACGTCAAACTTCATGCGCGCGTTCTCGAACGCCTCGAAGCCACACTCGTAGGCGGAGAGCTTCTCGTTATCCGGCGAACGCGGAGCGAGGAACCGACCGATCAACATCAGCGTAACGCCAATGCCGGTGGCGACGATCAGAAACAGCAGAGACGGCAAATATTCGGCCAGCACAGCGATTCTCTCTTGCCTCTGCCCGGGACACCTGCAGGTGCCAAGGCATGGGGGATGAACGGGACTTGCCACGACGGGCCGCTGCTGCAACCCGTGTACCCGCATAAAACAATGGTGCCCAAGAGGGGACTCGAACCCCTACGACTTACGTCGCTACCACCTCAAGGTAGTGCGTCTACCAATTCCGCCACCTGGGCCTACGTCAGCGCAGCTGCTTCGCAGTGCGCCGCGTATTGTAACCGTCTTCAGTCTTTCTGTGCGGGTTCAGCGGGCTTTTCTTCGCTCTGGGCGGGAATATTTTCCGCCGGAGCCGTTGCCTGCGGCACTTCACCCACCGCCGCGGCAGCCGGAGCTGCCGGAACGGCCTGCAACTCACCTGCCGGAGCCGCCGGCGCAGCAGCCGGAGCCGCCGCCTCAACCGCACCCATCAGGCCGACACCCTGGTCCGCCGGACGCGAACCGTGGCTGGCGTACCACGCCATGAACAAGCTGATGCCGAAAAACACCACGGCCAGCCACTTGGTGCTCTTGGACAGGAAGTTGGACGCGCCGCGCGCACCAAACACCGTACCCGACGCACCGGCACCGAAGCCCGAACCAGCGGCAGCACCTGAGCCACGCTGCATCAGGATCAGCGCGATCATCGCGAGCGCCACCAGCACATAGACCACATTGAGGATCAACATCAGCATTTTAGAAATCCGTCCCGGACAATTACCCGTTAGCGACTGGCCGCTGCTCTCGCGATGGCCAGAAAATCAGCCGCCACCAGCGAAGCGCCACCTACCAGCCCGCCATCGACGTCAGGCTGTGAAAACAGCTCTGCTGCGTTGTCGGGCTTGACGCTGCCGCCATAAAGGATCGACAACGAATCCGCAATTCTAGCATCGCGCTCGGCGACTACGCCACGAATGAACGCATGCACCGCCTGCGCCTGCTCCGGCGTGGCGGTACGGCCGGTGCCAATTGCCCAGACCGGCTCATAGGCGACAACGGCCTTGGCAAAGGCCTGCACCCCGGCCAGATCCAGCACTGGCGCGAGCTGCGAGGCAATCACCGCCTCGGTCTGCGCGGCCTCGCGCTGCCCAAGCGTCTCACCGACACATAAGACTGGAACCAGACCAGCATTGATGGCGGCCACGAACTTGCGCGCCACCAGCTCGCTGCTCTCGTTATGGTACTGACGGCGCTCGGAGTGCCCGACCAGACCATGGGTAGCACCGACATCCACCAGCATGCTCGCCGAGACTTCACCGGTATAAGCGCCTTTCTCGTTGCTACTGACATCCTGCGAGCCGAAGGCCAGCTCCGTATCCTCGAAATCCTCGACCAGATCACCCAGGTAGGGCAACGGCGGCAGGATCACCAGGTGCACGCCGGGCAACGGCAGGCCAGCGGCCACCTGCCCGACCAGATCGGTGGCAAATTGACGGCTGCCATGCAGCTTCCAGTTACCGGCAACGATTTTTTGGCGCATTCAGGCATAACTCCGCGGTAAAAAGTATCGGCAAAGGATAGCCGATCTACGGACATAGCCAGGACAAGCTGCGGACAACGGAAGACAAGATGCAGAAACGCCGCCGGACCAGGGGCCGCGGCGGCGTCGATGTGCCAGCTACTTCGGCCAGCGCCGGCTTACTTCAGCTTGATCTCGCGCAGACGCTCTTCAAGGAAGCCATGGGCGGTGATCGCCTCCGGGTAGCGGCTCGGGTTTTCCGCGGTGACGCACGAGGGCAGCACGTCGATCAGGAAATCCGGGTTCGGGTGCAGGAAGAACGGCACCGAGTAACGCGGCTTGCGCGCCAGCTCACCCGGGGGATTGACCACGCGATGGATCGTGGACGGGTACACATGGTTGGTCAGGCGCTGCAGCATGTCACCGATGTTGACCACGATGGTGTCGGCGTCGGAGGTGAACGGCACCCACTCGCCTTCATGCGACTGCACTTCCAGGCCGGCCGCGCTGGCACCGACCAGCAAGGTGATGAAGTTGATGTCGCCATGGGCGCCGGCGCGCACGTTGGGGATATCGTCGGTGGTGATCGGCGGGTAATGGATCGGACGCAGGATCGAGTTGCCGTTGTTGGTCTTGTCGGCGAAGTAGTCTTCCGGCAGGCCGATGTGCAGGGCCAGTGCCGACAACACGCGCGAACCCAGCTGGTCGAGCTTCTGGTAGAGGCCGTAACCGTACTCCTTGAAGCCCGGTACTTCGCTCGGCCACAGGTTCGGCGGCATCACCTCGCGGTACTTGGAGTCATCGCCGATCTCGCGGCCGATATGCCAGAACTCCTTGAGGTCGAAGTGCTTGGAGCCCTTGGCGGTTTCCACACCGAACTGGGTATAGCCACGCGCACCGCCGCCGCCAGCGATGTGGTACTGCTTCTTCACATCTTCAGGCAGCGCAAAGAATGCCTTGAACACGTCATACGCGGCGTCGATCTCCGCCTGCGGAATGCCGTGGTTGCGAATACCCGCAAAACCCCACTGCCGATACGCCGCGCCAAGTTCGGCCACGAAGGCGTCACGGTCGGTATCGAAACGGGTGATGTCGAGGGTGGGAATGCGGGAACTCATACAAAACTCCAAGGAAGGGAACGGGACGGCGGCTATTGGAACCGACATCCCGGCAACACCACTATGATCCAGCTCAAACCTGTGCGGCAGCCGAACGAACCGCGTCGGCCAACGCCTCAAGCGTAGCGCTCATCAGCCCGGCCTCATCGGCCTCGACCGTGACCCGCACCACCGGCTCGGTACCCGACGGCCGCAGGAACGCCCTGCCCCGCCCAGCCACCGCTGCCTGCGCGGCCGCCAGCGCAGCTTGCACCGGCGCACTTGCAACCACTTCGCGCGCACCCGTTTCCAGGCGCACATTGATCGTCTTCTGCGGCACCATCGCCAGCCCCTGCAGCGCCTGCCGCAGGTTCATGCCGGCACCACCGAGCACTTCCAGCACCTGCAAGGCACTGACAATGGCGTCACCGGTGGTGGCCCGGTCCAGGCACAGGATGTGGCCAGAGGCTTCACCGCCGAGCACACCATTGCCCTCGACCAGGGCCTGGTGGACGTAGCGGTCGCCAACATTGGCGCGGACGAACGGAATACCCAACCGCTCCAGCGCCTGCTCCATCCCGTAGTTGGTCATCAAGGTGCCGACTACCGGCCCACGCAGACGGCCATTGGCCTGCCATGCCTTGGCCAGCACGTACAGCAAACCATCGCCATCCACGGCGGCACCGGTGTGATCGACCATCAACACGCGGTCGCCATCACCATCGAAGGCGATACCGATATCGGCACCGACCTCGGCCACCTTGCGCGCCAGGCTGTCGATATGCATCGAGCCCACGCCATCATTGATGTTGATGCCATTGGGCTCGGCACCGATGGCGGTCACTTCCGCACCCAGCTCGCGGAACAGCAATGGCGCGACATGATAGGTAGCGCCATGGGCGCAATCGAGCACGACCTTGAGCCCGCGCAGATAGAAGTTACGCGGCACACTGGCCTTGCAGAACTCGATGTAACGGCCGACCGCATCACGCGCGCGCACCGCCTTGCCCAGCTGCTCGGATTCCACCGTCGAGAACGGCTGATCCATCGCAGCTTCCAGTGCCAGCTCGGTGGCGTCATCGAGCTTCTCGCCTTCGGCGGAGAAGAACTTGATGCCATTGTCGTAGTGCGGGTTGTGCGAGGCACTGATGACGATGCCGGCATCGGCACCCAGCGTATGTGCCAGGAAGGCCACCGCCGGCGTCGGCATCGGCCCGATCAGCTGCACATTGGCACCTGCGGCAACCAGACCCGCCTCCAACGCCGACTCGAACATGTAGCCGGAGATGCGCGTGTCCTTGCCGATCACCACCGTCGGCTGCTGGCCACCACTACGGGCAACCAGCACACGACCCAGCGCATTACCGACGCGCAACACGAAATCAGCGGAAATGACGCCCTTGCCGACCCGGCCGCGGATGCCGTCGGTACCAAAATACTTGCGCGTGCTCATCAGGCAGCGGCTTCCTCGTGCTGCGGCTGGCGGCCCAGCATGGCCAACAGCTCGGCCAAGCGATCCCGCATCTCGCGGCGATCACAGATCTGGTCGATGGCACCGTGCTCAAGCAGGAACTCCGAGCGCTGGAAGCCTTCCGGCAGTTTTTCGCGCACGGTCTGCTCGATCACGCGCGGGCCGGCAAAGCCGATCAGCGCCTGCGGCTCAGCGATATTGATATCACCCAGCATCGCGAACGAGGCCGACACGCCACCGGTGGTGGGATGGGTCAGCACCGAGATGTACGGCAGACCGGCTTCACGCAGCTTGGCCAACGCGGCCGAGGTCTTGGCCATCTGCATCAGCGAGAACAGGCCTTCCTGCATGCGTGCACCGCCAGAGGCGGAGAAGCACACGTAAGGACAGCCAATCTCCAACGCAGCCTCTGCCGCCAGCGTGAAGCGCTCGCCGACCACCGAGCCCATCGAGCCGCCCATGAAGGCGAAGTCGAAGGACGAGGCCACCAACGGACGCCCCTTCAACAGGCCGCGCATGGCGATCAATGCATCGTATTCGCCGGTGCTCTTCTGGCTGGCCTTGATGCGCTCAACGTATTTCTTCTGGTCCTTGAACTTGAGCACGTCGGTCGGCCCAAGGCGGGCAGCGATCTCGGTGGTGCTGTCAGCGTCAAACAACGAGGCCAGGCGCGCGCGCGCGCGGATGGCCATGTGATGCCCACACTTCGGGCAGACCTCGAGGTTCTCTTCAAGCTCCGGGCGGTACAGGGCCGCGCCGCAGCTACTGCATTTTTCCCACAGCCCCTCGGGGACGCTGCGTTTTTTGGAGGGCGTGTTGTCGGTACGGATGCCGGACGGCATCAACTTGCTGAGCCAACTCATGCGGGATGACAATTCCGTTCAGGGTGGCCTTACGGCCACGACAGGGCCCACAGTCTAGCTCACCACTGCGACCAAGTTGCAGCACCGGATCTGGCGCAATCCCTACTGGCAAGTATGTTTGGCCGCTCCGTAGTGCCGAGCCATGCTCGGCAGAGGCATTACCGATAAGCGTCCTGTAGTGCCGAGCCATGCTCGGCAGGGGCATCACCGATAGAGCGTCCTGTAGTGCCGAGCCATGCTCGGCAAGGGCTTTCCAGGTAATGCTCC
>NZ_JBRREF010000061.1:0-29495 GCF_056760135.1 Stenotrophomonas sp. STEN023
GAATTTGTAGGCTTGCCGGGTCTTGCTGGTGATCTTGCCTGCAGACATGACTGTCTCCCAATGCCGCCCCCAACAGAGGCTAGCTCTGTCTAGGAAATCCTGGGAACTCCAGGCCCGCCAGTCAAAGAGGCGCGCAAATCGGCGCTGCGCTTTTCATTGGTCGGCTAACTGGATCTAGGGGATGGTGGTTGCTTATGGCAAGTTCAGCAAGAATTACACCTTGTGGATCGCAACCCTCGTCACAAGATCGAATGGGGGCATGCATGGGGGTATTGCGAATCGAATGAGTATTTGAATGCCATAATAATCAGTCGGATAGGTTGTAAATTTGAATCCCTCCGGGCGCGCCAGATTGAAGTCCGGGCCAGTCCCAGGACAGCACAAACCCCGGAGAAATCCGGGGTTTATGCTTTTCTGCCATTCGGTGCGCTCTGGCACAGTCGCGGAGGCCTGTATGAGGAGATGCAGCGCTAAAGGAGCAGAGCCAAGCCGGCGACAGGGCTCTGCGTGTCTGCTTCAGGGACCTCAGAGGTTGACGCGCAAGCCAAGCTGGAATGCACGGCCCGGCAGGGGCGCGATGTATTTCAACGGCGAGTTGTGCGGACGTGCCTCGGCGTCGAGCAGGTTCGAGCCATTGAGGAACACCTCGATCGCGCTTACGTAGCCACCACGCGGCTGGAAACGGCGGCTGACCTGCATGTCCAGCATGTTGAAGGCATCCAGGGGGACTTCCTCGCTGACATTCTTCCCCAGGTACTTCTGCTTGTCGTAGTAGGTGCTGGAGATGCCGGCCTTCCAGTCGCCCTTCTGCCAGCCGATGTTTGCACCGTAGCGGTTGGTTGGCATGTTGGGCAGGTACTGGCCGTCGTTGTGTGCCCGCAGCGAATCCGGATGGTCCGCACGGTTCTTCACCAGGTCGGAGAACGCGGAGAGGTTCAAGCTGCCCCAGCGGCCGAGTTCCAATGCCTGCGAGACCTCAATCTCGAAGCCCTTCACCGTGGCGTCGGTCTGCTTCCAGTACTTCAGCGGCAGGCGATTGGCGGTCTGCAGGCCGGAATAGCCTTGGTAGAGATAGTTCTCGTACTTCATGACATAGCCGGTCGCGGAGATGTCGAAGCCGCGGTTGTTGAACAGCAGGGCGAATTCAACGTTCCTGGCGCGTTCGGGCTGCAGGTCCTGGTTTCCTTCTTCCTGGGTCATGACCGAGTAGTGGGCGTTGCTGGCGTACAGCTCATTGACGTCCGGTGCCCGTTGCGACGACGCGTAGCGGGCCTTGGCACTGAGGTGGCTTCCGAGCGCTACAAGCGCGCCAAAGGTGTAGCTGTTGAGCGTGAACGACCTGTCCTCGAGCTTTGAATTGGCCGAGTTGCGTGAGGTCTTGAAGGCACTGCTGCGGATGTCGTGATCCACGCGCTCGTGGCGGAACCCGGCATCGAAGGAGGCCGCGGCGAAGTCGAGGCTCTGTTTCAGGAACACCGCATTGGTCACGCTCTGCACATCGGGCAGGTAGCGCAGTGCGCCGCTGCCGCTGATATCGCGCGTGCGCTGGCTGAGCCCGAGCAGGCCGCTGAGCGGACCGGCATGGCGCTGTGCAAGCAGCGCTTCGGCCTGGTAGGTATCGAACTGGTACTCGTTGGCCTTGCTTGTCCCCAGCTGTTCGGCCGAGGTGTTGCTGATCTGCGACATGCGCAGGTCAGCGCTTTCAAACAGTGGGAATGGGTCCTGCACGTTGGCCTGCAGCGCGTACTTGGTCTGCTTGAGCACCACGCCGACCGGGCGGCTCTGGCTGTGGTCGGCACCGAAGGACAGGTTGTCCATCGAGAAGCCCGGCACCCCGTACTCGCTGTCCTTGGCGTCGATGCTGATGCCGACGTAGCCGCGGTCGAAGAAGTAGGTGCTACCGGCGGCAAGGTGTGAGTTGCGGAAGTAGCTGTTGCCCAGGGTGCCGCGGAAGTTGGGGGTGACGTCGCGGTTGATCTTGTTCTGCACATACGAAGGCGTGCCCGCCACATAGTCCGGGTTTGCCGGGTTCACGTAGGTCTTGCCCTGCCAGACCGATGACGGCTGGTTGGTATAGAAGGAGAAGCTGCCGTCCGCCCAGTCCGGGTTCTCGGTCATGAACTGGTCGATGTAGGGCTGCGATGCCTTGTTGTAGACCTGCTGGATGCGGGCCTCCTTCTGGCAGCTGTCGGCCAGGCCGCTATTGACCCCGCCGCCAGCTGGGAACAGCTGGCTGTCGCAGACACTGGCCTTGCTGTTGCCGGGGATGTCGTAGTGCGAGATGCGCTGGTGCGACATCTGCAGGTTGGTGGACAGGTTGCGCTGGTTGTTGAAATTCATCCGGAAGCCCTGCGCATCGGCAGCGTTGAAACCCTGCCTGAGCACCAGCTCCATCTCCTGGTCCTTGTCCTCCATCTTGGTGGAGATGATTCCAGAGTCGACATCGACGCTGCCGCCGATCGCATTGCCGCCGTGACGGACGCTGTCCGATGACTTGTTGACGCTGATGCTGCGTACGAACAGCGGGTCGAAGGGAATGGCGATGTCGCCGCTGAGTGCGTTCATGCCAAGGATGGACTGGCCATCTTCCAGCACCTGCACGCGGTTACCGCCCAGGCTGCGGATGACCGGCGCACCAGCATTCGGGCCGAAGGCGCTGTTCTGCACGCCTGGCACGCGTTCCAGCATGCCGCCCAGGGTGCGGTTCTGCGTCTGGGAGTTCTCGACGACAACGATGCTGTCGATCTTTGAAGCCTTGTCTGCCCGGACCTTGACGGTGGGCAGGGTGGTGTCGTCTGCGGCGTAGGCGCTCTGGACAACGAGCAGCACGGCGGCCGCAAGTACGTGTTGACGCATGGATCATCCCCGTGAAAATGGAATGTTATAATATATCGATACAGCGAAAGAGGAAGCCCTTTGCTGCCTGATCGGGGTGTGGCATCGCGTGTTGCGGCGTTTGCACGGGGGATTGCTTGCTTTGTGCGGTCCACTCGGTCGGGGGCCGCGGGCCAGATTCGAGGCGGCAGGCCCCTCTTCGCCCGCTCCACCGACACGGCGGCAAAGCGCCCGAACAGCCGAACAGTCGGATCGAATAGCTTCGCTGCCTGCAAACCGCTGTTGCCGCGCCCGACCGCAGGCCGGGTTTGCCTATCGCCCCTGATTTATCGGATGATAGTGATTCCTATTCGCAATATTTACCCATGGCCAACGCTTCGCCGGCACCGGCGCCTGATTCCCTGCAGGGCCTGTACGTCGCGCACCATGGCTGGTTGCTGCAGTGGCTGCGGCGCCGCATGTCCGCGGACGAGGCAGCGGCGGACTTGGCGCAGGACACCTTCGTGCGTCTGCTGCAGAAGCCACAGCTGCCAGCGCTGGAACAGCCGCGCGCCTACCTGACCCGGATTGCCAATGGCCTGGTCATCAACCTGTGGCAACGCCGCGCGCTGGAGCGGGCATGGCTGGAAGTATTGGCCAGTCTGCCGGAGGCGCTGGTGCCCGATGAGGAACAGCGGCAGATCGCGCTGGAAGCGCTGATGCGCATCGACCGCATGCTGGATGCGTTGCCTGCGCGGGCACGCGAGGCCTTCCTGCTGTCACAGCTGGACGGGCAGACCTATGCGGTGATTGCCACCCGCATGGGTGTCACCGAGCGCACCATCAAGCGCGACATCGTGCTGGCGATGGCCGCCTGCCTCGAGGCCATGGACTGACTCGCATGCAGGACGCTGCGCCCAGAGCTGACACCCCCATTCCCGCGCCGGTGTTGCGCGAAGCAGCCGAGTGGCTGTTGCGTTTCCGCGAAGGCGAGCTCGATGCCAGGGAGCGCGCCGCGTGGCAGCGCTGGCTGGCCAGCAACGACACGCATGCGCGCGCCTGGCATCGCGCAGAGCGCCTGGCGGGCTTGTTGGACGAGGTACCCGGCGCGGTGGGTAGTGCGCCACTGCGGCAGGCGCGACGCAGCCTGCAGGGCCGCCGCGCTGCGTTGGCGGCCATCATGGGAATGATGGTCGGTGCGCCGCTGGCGCGCCTGGCGTGGCAGCGCGAGACTTGGCAGTACCTTGTTGCCGATACCAGCACCGCTATCGGCGAACGCCGCGCGCTGCGGCTTGAGGATGGCAGCGAACTGCTGCTCAACACCGATACGCGGATCGCGCTCGGCTTCAATGAGCAATTGCGGCAGGTGCAGTTGCTGCGAGGCGAATTGCTGCTGCAGGAAGCGGCGGATGATCGCGTTCCAGCGCGGCCCTTGCTGGTGCAGCTGCGCAACGCGCACCTGCTTGCGGTGGGCGCGCGTTTTGCCGTGCGCATGTGGGATGACCATGCGCGGGTGGCGGTGGAGCAGGGCGCGGTGCGGATCCAGCTCGGTGATCGCGGCGATGTCACGCAGCTGGTGAGCGCAGGCCAACAGGCGCTGTTCAACGCAGCGGGCATCGGCCCCGTCACTGCGCTCCAGCGCAACAGCCTGGCCTGGGTGCGGGGCGTACTCAACGCCGAAGCCATGCCGTTGGGCGAACTGTTGTCCGAACTGGCGCGTTATCGCTCCGGCGTCGTGCGTTGTGATCCGGATATCGCCGGCCTGCTGGTGTCCGGCGTGTTCCAGCTGGACGACACCGATACCGTGCTCGCCCTGCTGCAGGCGGGTTTCCCGCTGCGCGTGCGCTACCGCAGCCGCCTGTGGGTGATGGTCGACCCCGCCTGAGCCGGGGATGTCCCTTTTTGCCGGTTGGGCGGGCAAGGAAGTGAACCCTTTCAACTCCTTCTGTCACGGACCCCGCCATGTCTTCGCGTCCCCCTGTTGTCCGAACCTCGCTGGCGCTCGCCTGCCTGGTCGCCCTCGCACTGCCGCTGCCACAACTGGTTTTTGCCCAGAACAATGCAGCCGCGGTTGGCGGGGGCAATGTCAGCTTCAATCTCCCGGCTGCGCCGTTGGCGCAGGCACTGAACGATACCGCCACCGCTGCTGGTGTTTCGTTGAGTTATGACCCGGCGTTGGCAGCGGGTCGCTCCGCGCCGGCATTGCAGGGGCGCTATACCGTGCGCGCAGCGCTTGCGCGGCTGTTGCAGGGCACGGATCTGGTGGCACGCGAAGTGAGCCCGGGTGCGTGGAGCATCCAGCGCATGGCCAGCGCCGATGGTGATGCGGTAGTGATCGGCACGCTGCGGGTTGGCGGCGACCGTTCAGCCGATCCCACTGGCATCGAGCGCGACGAGCGCGGCTATGACGATGTCTACGATCTTGACCTGTCCACCGTCTACGCCGGGCGCGAGCAGATCGAACGCTACAAGGGCGCTGCACCGGCCGACATCTTCAAAGGCATGGTCAACGTCTACAGCGGCGACGCCCGCAACAGCGGCGCGTTGGATCCCAACATCCGCGGCATCCAGGGCCCGGGTCGCGTGCCGCTCACCATCGATGGCACCGAGCAGGCGCTGACGGTCTGGCGCGGCTACATGGGCGCCAACAACCGCAACTACATCGATCCCAGCCTGATAGGCGGCATGCAGGTCATCAAGGGCCCGGCGATGCTGCGCGGTGCCAACACCTCGGTAGGCGGCGCGGTGCAGATCAAGACGCTGGACGTCGACGACATCCTGCTGGAAGGCGAGAGCTTCGGCGGTGAACTGAAGATGGAGGCCAGCGACAACGCCATCGATCCGAAGTTGCCGACCCTGTTGACCGGCAAGCCGATCGGCAGCGTGCCGGGTTTCCCGGCCAGCCAGGTCAACTTCTACGACCCGACCCTGTACCAGCATCCGCGCACCAGCGGCAGCGGCAGCTTCGGCAATGACCAGGCCTGGCGCCTTGCGCTGGGCCTGCGCAAGGAAAACTTCGACCTGATGGCGGCCTACGCCTTCCGCGAGAAGGGCAACCACTTCGCCGGCAAGCATGGCAGCTCGTTCTATGACAACGAACCGACCACCAGCTGGGACTACGTGCCCTACCTGGCCAAGGTCTATGTGCCGGGTTCGGAGATCCTCAATTCCTCCAGCCGCATGGAGTCGTGGCTGGTCAAGGGCACCTGGCGCTTGAGCGACAGCCAGGTGCTGCAGCTCAATGTGCGCGACACGCAATCGCGCTATGGCGAAATCATGCCCTCGCGCATCCAGTGGGCCAGCACCGTCACCGAGGGCATCCCGCAGTGGCCGCTGAGCCAGGTGGATGCGCGCGCGGTGAACCTGGAATACAAGTGGCGTCCGGGCCTGGACTGGGTAGATCTGCGTGCCAACCTTTGGCGCACCGATACCGACAGCGCGACCTACAGCAGCGGCGGCCTGCCGAACGACCGCATGAACTGGTACAACGACGTCGACAAGGTCTATGTCACCCCGGACCACTTCCGCAATACCGCGATCGCCAACAGCAAGAACGCGCGCACCGGCTTCTCGTTCGACAACAAGATGCAGCTGAGCGACAGCCTGGACCTGACGGTCGGTGGCAACCTGCAGAAGGAAACCCTGAGTTCCAAGGACGCCTACAACGATCCGGAGATCACCGGTTATTGGCGTGGCAAGCCGCGCGCCGGCTGGCGTCGTGAGTACGATCTGAGTGCCTTGTTCGAATGGCGGCCGATCGACAAGCTGCTGCTCAGCGCCGGCGTGCGCTACCAGAACTGGCAGTCGTTCGATGAGTTCCTCGCGCGGCAGCAGCGGGCTGGCGTGCTGCCAACCAGTAGCCAGGAGTCCTCGGGCCGGGTGATGAAGTGGAACACGTTGGAGCACTACACCCAGGCCGAGATCGACACTTCGATCGAGCAGATGACCAGCCTGGTGGAAAGCCAGTGGTCCTTCTACGAGGAGTTCTTTGGCTATACGCGTGAGCAGTTTGTGGCAGAGATATTGAACCCGTCCCTCGACGAAGTCCGCAGCCGCACCACCTACACCGCCAACAACGAAATGCTGTGGAAGCACGATGGCCAGGGCCGTTACAACCGCGCTGACAATCCCTGCATCAATGGCGCCATCGACTTCAGCAACGTTGAGCTCAGCGGCGGCCGCAAGTGCTGGTCCGATGCGCCCTATCCTGGGCAGAGCGTCAATGGCGAGTTGATTCCCTTTGCCACCGTCGACAACACCGCGCGCAGGCAGCGCGGTGCTGGCTGGGTGCCGTCGTTCGCGGCAACCTACGAGCTCAGCGAGCACAGCCGTGTCTATCTTCGCCACAGCCAGGTGCGCCGCTTCCCGGCCTTGTTTGAAAGCACCATTGGCTTCTCCAGCATCCAGGACAGCTACGGCCTGAAGCCGGAACACGCCTACAACACCGAGTTGTCGTGGGTGCAGGACTTCGGCCAGATGCTGGACGGCAATCCGCTGGCGGACCTGAAGATCGCCTACTACCATCACCGCACCCGCGATGTGATCGAGCGCAGCCCGCAGCTGACCTTCTCCAACATCGACGAACAGACCATCCGTGGCGTCGAGGTGCAGGGGCGCTTCGACAACGGTCGCTTCTTCACCGACATCAGTGGTGCATGGAACCTGGAAAACCGCGTCTGCGATGAGCACACCGCGATGCTGTTGGACAATACCGGCGGTGTCTCCAACTGCGTCGAAACCGGCTTCGTCGGTGGCTACCTGGTGACCATGGCGATCCCACGCTACACCTTCAACTGGACGGTGGGCACGCGTCTGTTCGACGGCAGGCTGGAGCTGGGCAGCCGCATCGTCCACCACGCGCCGCAGGAAAGCGTGTTCAAGGACAACTACGGCACCCAGTCGGCGACGATCTCCTATTACCTCAACACGCCGCTGCAATGGGGCCGCATCACCACGTATGACGCTTACGCCACGTGGCGCGTCAATGACCGCGCGACGGTAGAAGTGGTGGGGACCAATCTGGGCAACCTCTACTACATCGACCCGCTGACCCGCTCGTCGATGCTGGCGCCGGGCCGCACGCTGAAAGCAAGTTTCAACTATCGGTTCTGATCCAATGCGGTTTGCTTGAAAGCGCCGCATGCAATGACAAGGCCCACTCGGATGTAGATCCGAGCGGGCCTTGTCGTTTTCGCTGCAAGCAATTGCCAGCAAGGACGCATGTTGCTCATCCAGCAAGCGGACGAGCGGACTGGCGAGTGGCGTCCATGCGGCTGCCTTCAGCGAATGAAGAACTCCACGGGTGTGGTGATCTGCACTGGATCGCCTTGCACTTCATCCGGTGGTGACGGCAACGGGCTGGCGCGCTGCACGGCGGCGAGCGCCTCGCCATCCAGCAAGGCATTGCCGCTGCTGCGCGCAAGCCGCGCCCACTGCACGCCGCCACTGCGGTCCACCGCATACTCGACCAGGCTCACGCCTTCGCTGCGGCGACGCTGTGCCGCACGCGGGTAACGTTTGTAACGCTCCAGGTGCGCCAGTACCAGCGCCTGCCAGTTGGCCTGCGAAGGATTGGCGGTACCGGCCGAGGATTGCCGGGCGGTGTAGCGGGTGCTGTTGGGCGCCTGCACGCTGGGTTGTGCAGTTGATTGCAGCACCTCGGCAGTTTCGACCGATGCGGGTCGTTGTTCCTGACGCTCCGGCGCAGGCGGTGGCAGGGCGGCGTCTGCTGGCAGGGTCGGCGAGGGCGACGTCACTGCCGCGGTCGGTGTTGCAGCTGCCTGTGCGGGCTGCGCCTGCTGCTCCTGTTGCAGCGGTCCTGGCGCCAGATCGGTGGGAGGTGCCGGCGGTGCACTCGGCAGTGGCGCCAGTTCCACCATCACCGCTTGTGGTGGCGAGGGCGGTGCAGGTGCTGCTGACCACGATGAGCAGATGACAGCGCCGCCCACCGCCAGCGCATGCACAGCAAGCACGATGCACAGACTGCGGCCCCAGCGTGGGCCTTCGGCTGCATGCGGTGTCGCGCTCACGGCGTGGCCTGCTCCAGCCCGACCAGGGCTACCTTCAGATAACCGGCAGCACGCAGGCTGTTCAAGGTGTCCATCAGGTCGCCATAAGCAACGCCCTTGTCAGCGCGCACGAAAATGCGTTGCTCACGGTTGCTGCTGGTGAGCGTGTCCAGCGCCGCTGCCAAGGCAGGGGCAGCAACCGGGTCCTGGTTCAAGCGCAGCGACAGGTCCTGCTGCACGGTCAGGTACACCGGTTCATCGGTGCGGGGTTGCGGCTGCGCGGTTGATGCCGGCAGGTCGACGGCGACATCCACCGTGGCCAATGGCGCGGCGACCATGAAGATGATCAGCAGCACCAGCATCACGTCGATGAAGGGCGTGACGTTGATCTCGTGGTTCTCGTCGGGCACATCGTCCTGCTCGTCGGTCCTGATCGCCATGCTCACGCCGCTCCGGATGGGTTGATGGCGCGGCGGTCGAGGTCGCGCGAGACCAGCTGTTGCACGCTGGCCGACAGATCGCCGCTATCACCACGCAGCGCTGCCAGTTGTCGGCTCAGGTGGTTGTAGATCACCACGGCGGGGATTGCCGCGACCAGTCCCAGCGCGGTGGCCAGCAAGGCCTCGGCGATACCCGGCGCGACCACCGCCAGATTGGTGGTGTTGGCCTGGGCGATGCCGACGAAGCTGTTCATGATGCCCCACACCGTACCGAACAGGCCGACGAAGGGCGCGGTGGCGCCGATGGTCGCCAGCAGGCCGGTGCCGCTGCGCAGCTGGCGCGCATGCGCGAGCTCGATGCGCTGCAGGCGCGAGCCGACCCGGTCCTTGATGCCGTCGGTGTTACCGGCCTCGGGCGAACGTTGCAGCTCGTCCTGCGCCTCGGCCAGCAATGACCAAGCGATGGCGCAGTGTTGCAGGCTTGCCGTCGAAACCGAGGTAGGGGCAGCTGCCGCCGGCAAGCTGTCTGCCATTGCCAGCAGGGTGCGTGCTTCATGCAGGCTGCGCGCTTCGCGACGCAGCTGGCGGCGCTTGGCCAGCAATACCGTCCACGTTGCCAGCGAGGCGACCGCCAAGCCGATCATTACTGTCTGCACCACCCAGTCGGCATGCAGGAACATCTGCCACGGGCTGAGGTTGCTTGGCAGGCCGGCGTGCATGCTCATTCCTGCACCCCGACGATGGCAGGGGGCGCCGCCCCGTGTGCAGCACGGGCGGATGGCAGCAGACCGGCGGCGGTCAAGGTCGACAAGGTGTTGTAGAAGGCGCTGGTGGAGACATGCATGCCGCCCTGTTCTACGGCAGCGGCATGCAACAGCTGTGGACTGAGGCGGCCATGCGCGGCGAGCACCAAGGGGGCCAGCCGCAAGGTGGCGATCCGCGCCGAGGTCACCCGGATGCCGGCACCGCGCAGTATCGCTGAGTGGATGTTGCGGACCGGCAGCGGCAAGTTGCCTGAAGTTGTCAGGGGCATGATCGGAATCCTCAAGGGGTGAGCGCACGCGGTGCGGGGCGCGACAGCACATAGCTGGCGCTGGCAATGAAGAACAAGCCGATGCCCAGCGCCAGCTTCCAGCTTGGATGGGCGGTGCAGAAGAAAATCAGATAGCCAACTGCCATGCCGATCGCGGCGAAGGCCTTGCCCTTGGCGCTGACCGCGCCCTGCTCACGCCATAGGCGCAGGCTGTGGCCGTAGCGCGGATGCTGCAGCAGGTAGCGTTCGAGCCTTGGCGAGGAGCGCGCGAAGCAGGCCAGCGCCAGGATCAGGAAGATGGTGGTGGGCATCACCGGCAGCATCGCGCCGATGATGCCCAAGGACAGCATCCAGCAGCCTGCGCAGAACCAAAGCCAGCGCATCAGACGAGCGCCGGATCGGGATGCAGTTCTGCTTCCACATAGGCGCGGACGGTCTGGAACGCTGTGCGTGCACCCTCTACCACCAGGGCTTCCTGCGCGGCCGCCAGTGCTGCAGCATCCAATGCCGCAGTGAAGCTGCGCCAATGGCGCGCCGCACCGTCGGCATGTGCGGCGAGGTGGCGGGCGCCGAAGTCTGCCTGCAACTGCAGGCGCTCGCGGGCCAGCTTGAACAGCACGGTACCGCCGAGATTGGAGCCCTCGGCGACGTACAGCCAGCCCAGCGCGTTGGGCAGGGTGATGTCGGCGGCGACCGCTGGAGTGCTGCTGGCGGGAACTTCGCAGCCGAGATCCTGCAGGTCGAGTGCGATCTTTGCCAGCCGCCGGCGTTCGCCGAGATCCGGGATCAGCGCCAGCAATCCCGGATGCGAGTACAGCGCATCAATGTCGCGATGGAAGCGATACTGCACGCGCAGGAAGCGCGCGAAGCTGTCGCGGTTGGCAAAGATGTCCGCTGCCATGACCCGCTTGTCCAGGCTGTCATGGGTGCTGTGGGTGGCGGCCTTGAGCTGCTGGCTGCGCGAAATGACGGTGCTCTTGTCGTTCATGTGCAACTCCCGGTAGTGCAGGAAGTGGTGGGGGTCAGAAACTGCGTTCCAGCTTCAGGCTGGCGGTGCTGCGGTCATAGCTGTAGAGCCAGTCGACGTTGCTCGACACCACGTTGTAGCGAAGGCTCAGCAAGGGCGTGAAGCCGGCGAAGGCCAGGCGCCTGGCCTTGATGATCAGTGTGTAGTTGCGTTCGTCGTCATCGCGGCGCACACCGAGCATTGGGCTGTAGAGGTCGTAGCTGCGGCGCCGATAGGAGGCGAACAAGGTGTGGCTGAAGCCTTGCGGCCACTGCAGCGACGCACCAATACGTGCACCGAGCGAGCGGTAGCCGTTGCTGCGGTCGCGGGAGTCACTGTCCAGCGCATCGATACCGCCAAATGCCATCCAATGGCTGCCAAGACTGCGGAAATAGGTGGCTGATGCCGTGCGCTGCACGCCGTCCAGATTGAGTGCGTAATCGCGCTGCCGATAGCGCAGATCCTTCCAGTCGGCCTCCAGCTTCAGCATGGAGCGCTGGCCCGGCGTCCAGCTCCACTCGGCATGCACGCCAGGTGCACCAAACAGGGCGCTGTTGCCCAGCGCGTAGTAGTCGAAAGACGGTGCCAGTGCGACGTTGTGGCGCGCACTGCGGAAGCTGTAACCGACCTGCAGCGCTGCGTTGAGCTCGTTGTAGGGGCTGTTGTCGCGGTAGTTCTGGCCGAACGCGATTGCGCGCAGGTAGACGCCATGGTGTCCGCGCAGTGCATGCCGCTTGTTGAGGGTGGCGTCGTAGTCGATGCCGGTGGCGGTGATCGCCTCAGGTAATTTGCGCTCGATCAGGCAGTCGCCGGTGATCAGCAGCAATAGACAGGTACGACTGGCCGAGGTGCGGTTGGCGTTGTCGGTCCAGCTCGGTCCGGCCGCGTAGGAGCCGCTCCAGCGCTCACGCTGCGCCAACGCCTGACGAAAGCTGGCGATGGTGGTGCGTACGCCCTCGGTCTTGGGATCATTGGCATCGATGCTGGCACCGGCGTCGGCAAACAGCGCGTCAGCTTCGCGATCCTGCTGGTCTTCGAACAAGGTGCGGGCCAGCTCCAGCTGCGCCGGCATGAAGTCCGGTTGCAGGGCGAGCAGGGCGCGGTACTCGGCCACTGCCAGCGCGTGCTTGCCCTGGATGCGCAGCAAACCGCCCTGGGCGTAGTGCACCAGTAGTTTGTCGTGACCGGGCAAGGTCAGGTATTCGTTGAGGAAGTTTGCGGCCAGGCTCCACTGCCGCTGTTGCAGTGCCAGATACAGTGCGCGGCCCAGGTCGTCGACGTTGTGGCCGATGACATGACGCTCGCCATCGATGGTCAGCGTCGGGCGCTCGGCGTCGAGCTCATCCTTGAGCAGCTCGCGCTCGCGCGCCTGTGCTTGTTGGTCGATGTGCTGGTCGAGCAGGCGGCGGGTGTCGGCCTGCTCCTGTGCGAAGGCGACAACCGGCAACAGCAGGCCGGCCAGCAGCATTGCCGCAGGAAACGCGAAGGCAGACCGGCGTCGACGGTCGTTGGGAAAACAAGAATGCATGCAATGGCCATCGAGGGAGGCAAGGATTGGCGGACGCTGGCTGGTCCTTGCCGGTAGCAGTCGAATTACAGCGATTGACGGAAAGGCTCAGCCGTCAGTTCTTGGTGCCGCCCCAGGCGATGTTCATGGACTGCTCGCCGAAGTCGACGATGCCAGCGACAGTGGCCGCCTGTGCGCCGAAGAAGTCACCCTTCACCGTACCGGTGGCGATCACGAAGTTGCCCGGGATTACCCATTGACCGGCATTGGCCGCATCGAAGTGGCCGTTGGTGTCGAACGCGATCTGGCTGCCACTGGTGCCCAGACGGATCAACGTTGCGCCGATCGACAGGTCACCGTGGAAGGTGCGGCTGCTGAAGTTGGCGGTCAGGCTGCCGGTCAGGTTGGTGTTGGCGCCGTACTGGTGCAGGCCGGTCAGCGTGTAGCCAACCGCGGTGCCGGTGGCAGCGGTGTAACCAGTCTTGTCGCCTACGTAGTAGACCTGACGGTTCTGGTAGGTCGGGCTGCCGGTGTTGCCGTTGGTCGACCATTCGCCGAACCAGACATCGCCGGTACCAACCTTGACGAAGTTGAAGCTGCCCAGGCCCGCGTGTGCTGGGTCATTCGGATTGCCCGGCGTGCCGTTGGTGATCGGATCGTGCAGCTGGTACACGGTCATGCCCTTGTCCGTGCCCGGGTGCAGCACGGTGGCGGCACTGGACGGGGTCAGGCCCTGGAAGTCGACCTTGATGCCGGCGGCATAGCTGGAGATGCCGACGCCGGCTTTGCCAGCGGTATGCGGGCCGAACGGAACCTGTGACTCACCGACGGTGATGGTCGAGGCGCCGGAGCCATCAGACTGGGCACCAACGATGTTGGCGGCCGCAGCAGTGCCGGCCAGGGAAACCACAGTCAGGGCGACGGCGAGTTGGGAAAGACGCTTGTGCATTTTCATGATCATTTCTCTTTTGATGTGATGAAGAAAAGTTGAATTGCAGTGACGGTTCGGGTTGTGGTGGACTCCTTGGTGTTACGGGATGATCAGAAGCGCGCGGTCACGCTCAGCTTCAGCGTGCGGCCCGGCGCGGGCAGCAGCGAGCGCGTGGCGGGGTCGGCGTAATAGCGATCGCTGAGGTTGGTACCGATCAGTTCCAACTGCACGGTGTCGTTGACGCGGTAGCTGGCATAGGCGTCGAACAACCAGGTCGTATCCCAGGAGAACGGCACGTTGAACACGCCAAGGTTCTGGTTGGTGGCGTCGGCAAATGCTTCCAGGTCGCGGTTGGGTTTGCGGCGCTGGTAATAGACAACACGCGTGCCAAGTTCCAGCCGCTTGTCCAGGAAGCGCCCGCCCAGCGACCAGTTGGCCGAGGTTTCCGGCGAGGCCTGGGTCAGCAACCAGCTGCCGATGAAGCCCTGGTCCACGCAGGTTGGCGTGCTGGTGACGTTGGGGTCGATGCTGATGGCAGTGCTTTCGTCGCAGACCTCGTTCTTCAGCGTGTGTGCCACGGCCAGGTCGGTGAAAAAGCGGCCATTGTCGTAGCGGCCCTGGAACTCAATGCCCTGCACGATCTGCTTGTCGATGTTGCGGAACAGGAAATTGTTGTCACGCTCGATCAGGTCGTCGGTGCGGCGGTGGTAATAGCTGAGTTTGACGTCGGCGATGGTGTCATCGCCCAGCAGATGGCCGAGTTCCTGGATATAGCCCAGCTCGTAGCTGTAGGTGTGCTCGGGTTCCAGATCGCGGAATGGACTGACGCTGGCACCGAAGGCGATCACGCTCTCGAACATGTTCGGGTAGCGCAGTGCCTCGTTGTAGCTGAGGTAGGCGCGGCTGTAATCGGAGAAGAAGCCGGTGATGGTCAGCGAGGGCGCCCAGCCGCGGTCACGCCGCTTCTTGGCCACAGCGTAGCCGGAGGCGATCGGGTTGGCGGTGGGGCCGATGACACACCCCTTGCTTGCATAGAAGTCGGCTACGCCGTTGAGCGCGCCGTTGCTGCAGGGGTTGTCGATGCGATGGAATCTTCCGTCGGCGTCCGGAAGCCATTGCGCGGTGTTCAATGTGGCGAGGTTTGTGATTTTTTCGGCGATATAGTCTGCTTCGCTCATGCCGGGCGTAACCCCCAGGAACGAGCAGTAAAACGGCATCGTCGCGCAGGCTTGATAGCGGCTGCGCAGCTCCCGCTCAGCGTTGCTACGGGTCTGCTCAGACATGGTGTAGTAGCTGGCCTGGTAGCCGGATATCGAGGCCCTGAACTGGTTGGGGTGGTCAGCGAGGAAGTCGTCGTACGCCCAGTACGAGGAGTAGCGGGCACCGGCGTTGATCTTCAGGAAGTCGACCGGGCGCCATTCGAAGTTGAAGTTGGCGTTCCATTCCTCGCGGCGGCCGGCGCGAGGGAACATGCGCCAACTGGCGGACGGGCCGATGTACTCGTCATGCGAGCGCAGCTTTTCGTGCTGGAAATCGCCGCCGACGGTCAGGTCCAGCGTATCGCTGAGCCGGAACAGATTGCTCAGGGTCAGGCCGTTGCGCGTATTGGTGGAATCATCCAGCGCGCCGTTCATGATGATCGGCTGGGTCACCGCGTTCCAGTAGTTCGGGTAGCTGCCGGCAGTGTTGGCATTGCTGTCGGTATCGGTGCGCCACAGGTTGGCGTACAGGTCGATCCAACGGCTGTCCTGCGGCTGCCACTTGTACTCCAGGTTGTAGGCGGTGGAGTCCACCCGGCTCAATGACCACTGCGGCAGGCCGAGCGCGGTACGGTTGATGCGCGAGGGCATGATCTCGCCATAGTGCGACAGCGTGTCGCGGTAGCCGAAGCGCAGCACCTGGTCGGGCGTCGGGTTCCAGGTGGCCTTGAACAGCCAGGATTCCATCTGGCTGGAGGTATTGGTCACCTCGTCGCCCGGGCGCAGGCGGTTGGCCATGGTGATGATGTAGTCGCCGGCGCTGATGTTTTCCACCGGCTGCGAGTAGTAGCCGGCGCCGCGCTTGCCGGCGAAGTAATTGCCGCGGTCGCGGTAGGCATAGGCGCCGAACAGGCTGAGCGTGTCCGACTTCCAGCCCAATGCCAGCCGATAGGCGTGGTCCTCGCCATCGAAGACGTTGTAACCGCCGCCACCGGTATGCGGTTGCACGCGCAGGGTCGGGTCGTTGGCCGGGCTGCCGGTGGCCAGCTCGGGCACGTCGCGGTGGTTCATGCCGGTGTACAACTTGCCCGGCAGACGCGGCGCTACCGCATTGCTGCTGCCTTCGATCTTGAACTCGCCGCCGAACGATTCGCCTTCCGGCACCACGTCGTCAACGTCCAGTGTCTTGATCACCACGCCGCCGCCGATGCCGGTGGTGACATTGCGGGTCAGCGACGGCCCCTTGAAGATCTGCATGCCGCCGATCAGGTTGGGGTCGACGTAGTTGCGGTTGCCGATGCCGTTGTAGCCGCGCCAGGCGGTGACTGCCTGTTCGGTGCCATCGATGGTGACCGGCACGCGTCCCGGCCCTTGCACGCCGCGGATGTTGACGTCGAGTGCGCCGCTGTTGCGCGCATCACCGCTGAACACACCGGCGACGCCGTTGAGCAGGTCCGAGGGCGTGGCGCCCTTGTAGCGCTCGATCTCGGTGCGGCCGAGATAGGCGGTGGACAGGTCCAGGTCGTAGATCTCGTCCTGGCCACGCAGGTCGCGCTGCGCGCCGGTGGCCTCGATGCCCTGCTTGCCGGTCACGCTCAATGTGCCGGTGACGATGGATGTGCTGGCACCTGCAGCAGCGCCGCCGCTGCGCGTGACCACGGCGGTGCCGGGTTCGCGCCATTGCCAAGCCAGTCCGCTGCCGGCCAGCAGTTGATCCAACGCCTGCGCCGTACTGAGTCGGCCTTTGATGGCTGTGCCCTGCAATCCACCGACATCGCTGGACACAAACAGGATGCGGACCCCGCCCTGGTCAGCCAATCGGGTCAGCGCGCTGTCCAGCGACTGTGCCGGCACATCAAACGCGACGCTTTGGGTGGCACCGGGATTGCTGGTCTGCGCGGCGGCATGCAGTGGTGCAGCGAGTGCCAAGGCGATGCTGACCGCCAGAAGGGCGGGCAGTCGTGAAGAACGGGAGTGGCTGGAAGGGCTCATGGGTCCGACGGCAGAAGAGGAAGAGGACGCCTGGATGTACTGGCGTTGACTTTGTGAGAATAAGTCTCATTCCTATAGACGACCGACGCAGGCAAAACTTGCAGCGTCAGCCGCAAAAATTTTTCTGCTTGCCCATGTCCCCGCGTGGCGGACGATTGCGGGGTTACCGCGCTGGCGTGCAGCTCAGCGGATCAACTGTTCAGCGGATCAGGGTCAGCAGCGGCAGCCGGGTCACTTCCGCACCGGCCAGCGCCGCGATATTGCGCAGCGCTGCGTCGATGTCATCCAGTTCGAACACGCCGGTGAGCTGCAGCTGCTGCAGTGCCTGGCCAAGCACGACGATGCGTCCCGGCACATGCCGCTGCAGTTCGTCGGCGATTTCCGATACGGACTGCTGGTTGAAGATGAGTTTGCCGCGTACCCAGGCGGTCAATGCACCGGCATCGACGTTCTCGGCCTGGCCAAGGACATCGGCGCTGAAGGCAACACGCTGGTTGGCGATCATCTCGATACGGCCACCGGCCTGGTTGCGCAGTTGGGCCAGGCCGGAGACCACGGTCAAGGTGCTGCGGCGTGCTTCACGGTGCAGGGCAAAGCGGCCGACGCTGCAATGGACGCTGCCATCGCGGCTCTCGATCACGAAGGGCCGCTGCGGATCGGGCGCGACGTCGAACAGCAGCTCTCCGGCGGCCACCGAGACAGTGCGGCGGACGTTGGAGAAGGTCTGCGAAAACGCACTCTCACTGTTGAGCCAGGCGGTCGATCCGTCACCAAGCGAGGCCTGGCGGCGCTGCCCGATGCGGGTGCTGTGGTCGGCAAGCACACCGCTGACCGGCCCCAGCAGGCCGGTACCAACCACACCGGCCAGCGCTGCCGCCGACAGGCCGCCGGCCAGCACCGCGCGTCGGCTGATCCGCCGTGGCGCGGGCGTCAGTGCCTGCACCCAGTGGCGGTGCTCGGCGGCCAGCGCGGTGTGGCCAACCCCGTCGAGCAGGGCGAAGGCCTGCCGCGCCGCCTCAGCATGGGCCGGCGAGCGCTGGCACCAGTGTTCGAATGCCGAGCGATCGGCCGCAGACGGCCGCGCACCCAGGCGGATTACCCACTGGATGGATTCGTCACTGAGCGCATTGTTCCGGGATCGGAAGCGGTCGAACATCGGGCGTGGCTATGCGGGCTGCGCTGGGGAAAGAAGGTTACCTATCCATACGACGTTTGGGCGAGGCCAAAGTTGCAGTGCTTGTGGCCAGCATCTCTCATCTTTGGTTTCAGAGTGGCCCGAGGCGGTCGCGGCAATGCCGTAATGCCTGGGCCAGGTATTTGGCGACCATGCTCTCCGAGACCCCAAGCCGCTGCGCGATCCGCGCATGCGACAGGCCGTCGACGCGGAACAGCAGCAAGGCCAGGCGGGCGTTGGGCGGCAGCTCGCGCAGGGCATCGTCGAGTTGTCGCAGGCGGTCCTGGGCGATGGCGTTGCGCTCCGGGCTGGCGATCGGGTCGGCCTGCTGCGGATCGGGCTCGCCGCTGCCGCCTGCGCGCTGCTCGCGGCGGGCAACGTCGATGGCCAGGTTGCCGGCGACCCGGAAAATGAACGCACGCTCGTCGCGGATCTGCTCCTGTTGCTGGCGGCTGTCGGCCTCGAGCAGGCGCAGATAGGTTTCCTGCATGACCTCTTCGGCACGGGTGCTGTCGCCGGTGCGTCGGCGCAGATGCCGCTTCAACTCACTGTAGAGGTTGAGGAAGGCGTCGATCAGACGTGTGCTGGGCGCCGTCATCGGTACGAACGCACGCTGCGGGATGGCCGTTGCAACCTGCAGGCGGGCGCGGGATGGGGCGGGGCAAAGGCCTGGCGCTGCTGCTTCCGGCAGCACGGCCAAGGGCTCGACGACAGCGGCATGGGAGCTTCTCCACGGCGCTTGGCGCCGTCACGGTGTGGTCGGCTGGCCGCTCTGCTCGCTGACCGGCACATCTTACTTTCATCGGCGATGGCGTGTCAGTCGCGCGCTTGATCCGACAGTGTTCCAGCCAGCATGGATACTGCCCCTCACACCGCCCAAGCCTGCGCGGCATCCCGGTAGTGCTTGCTGCGCGCCCGGATTGCCCTGCCGACGCGCGACTCGGTGCGGCGCTCAAGCATGCAGTCGATGTAATCAGCAGCAAGCAGCAGGCCATCCAGATCGGCGCTGCAGTGGATTCCCAACCCGGAGAGCAGATGGACCAGGTCTTCGGTGGCAAGGTTGCCTGCCGCGCCCGGTGCATGAGTGTCGCCGCCAAGCCCGGAGATGGCGCTGTCGAATGCGCGTATGCCGTGCTCCAGTGCCGTGATGACGTTGGCGATGGCCAGCCCGAAGGTGTCGTGGAAATGCCCGGCCAGGCGATGCATTGGAACTTCGCTGGCGCAGGCCCGCAACAGCACGCCAATACTTGCAGGGGTGGCGGAGCCACAGGTATCGCACAGGCTGACCTCGCGACAGCCCATGTCATGCAACCTGCGCACGATACGGGTGACGGTGACCGTCGGCACCGCACCGCTCAGCGGGCAATCGACGATGGTCGCCAGCGTGGCGCGCACCTGGATGCCGAGCGCCAGGGCGCGCCCGGTGATTTCATCGGCGCGGCGCAGGCTTTCAGCGATGCTGCAGCCGAGGTAGGCGCGGCAGTAGGCGTCCGATGCCGCAGACACGACGGTGATGTCGCGGCAGCCGCCGGCGACTGCCATCTGCAGTTGCTGCATGCCGGCAACCACGGCCGAGCGGACGCGGTTGAGCGGCGGCGGCCCAAGCAGGTCGCAGAGTGCGGCGGTATCAACCATCTGCGGCATTTGCCGCGATGAGGCGAACGTGCCAAGTTCCAGCTCCTTGATGCCGGCCGCCTCCAGCAACTCGACCAGGTTCATGCGCACGCTGGTGGGCAGCACTTTTCTCTGGCGCTCAAGCCCCCGGCTTGCGCCTATCTCGATGATGCGCACGTGGTCTTGCTGTGCATGGTCCTCTTCGCGCATTACTGCGCCCTCATCCTGTCCAATCCAGCAACCGCACTATCGAAGCGGAAGATCCGCGCACGCAGCATGGATTGCACCAAAAGTTCGATCTCGCTGCCACGCGCCCCTGCCATCAATGCCAGATCCCGTGCATGCTGGGCAGGGTTGCTTTGCACGATGGCCTCGGTCGCATGCGCATGCAGGCTGGCAATGCTCTGCGCCAGTGCAATGGCAGCGACCGCTTGCTCGATTGGGTGCATCTCCCGGACTGACTCAGCTGCAGCGCTGGTGGAGGTGTGCGCTGGCGGCGACACAGTGTCAGCCAGATGGTCCATCTGCAGGGGCAGGGCGATTCTTCCGGACAGATGCCCGTGATGATCGCGGTGCCAGCTGGCCAGTGATGCGCCTTGGTCAAGCTGCGGCGCACTTGGCCCAGGTGCATGACGTACGCGGCGATCGATGGCGCCCACTGCAGCATAGACAGCATTGGCCACAGCCTTGACCTCCCTGTTGCGTGCACTGACGAGCGCGGCATCCCTGCAGGTGGAATGGTGCAGATCCACCAGACGTCTTGCCATCGCATCGGCCTGGGTCCGGTTGAGCGAGAAGCTGTCGGCATTCAGTGTCAGCTGCGCGCACAGCAGTTTCCGTTCGGCGACGCCGCTGATTTCGATGCGGCCGCTCTTGCCGTGGGACAACTGTTCGATCAGCGGCGCCATCTTTGCAATCATCGAATCGATCACCGGTATGTCAGAACGATTGGGAACATCGAGCAGCAGCTCGATCTCGAGGAACGTGGTGCCCGCGCTGGAGGTGCGGACATGGGCGTCGATGTCCTTGCAGCTTCCGCTACGGGCTATCAATGTCGTGGTCAAGGTATTGGCAACGCCAATCAGCTGATTGCGTAGCTGCAGCACTTGTTGACGCGCGCGGTGGACGTCGTCGAATGCGTTGAACTGCATGCGCGCACGCAACAAGGGGCCAGCACCGAACACCTGAAATCCACCGCTGGGATGCGCCAGCCTGGCGATGGCTTGAATGACGCGTGCATGCCCCTGTTGGCACGCTGCCATCGGCATACGCAGGTTCATGCCATTCACAAGCAGGTCGTTGACGAAAGAAACGCAAGGACGGGTGTCGGCAAGATGGCCGCTACTCCTGCGCGAAACATCATTCGATGTCGATATCTCTACCGGCAACACCGGGGCGGCCGTGTGTACTGATTCGCGCGGAATGTGCGTTATCACTGACATTTCTGTCAATGACGGCCCGGATGTCGGATGTGCATTTATTGCTTTCATCTCTTGTCGCGCCGTTGCCTCGCCTGTTGGCGAGGATTGCGCAGAACAACGGCCACAATGTGCTCTGCGGGAAGCGAGCAACAGGTACAGTTTTTCCGAACAGCAAACGCGCTGTCGCGTGTCTTTCAGCTCATATCAAAATGTCTGTTTATGCTCTTTACAGAGTGCGTTGGCGCGTAGATACAGTGAGCGCCCGAAGAAATTCGTATGGATTCCTATGCGCTCTGAACCACGGAAGATTTCACTGGCGGAAAAAGTCGCCATGGACATCGGTCGGCAAATATTGGCCGGTGTTCTAAAGCCCGGAGACAAGTTGCCTTCGTTGCGCGAGTACGCGCGATTGAACGGCTACTCGAAGAACACGGTGATATCCGCTTTCGATCTGCTCGGCGAGCGAGCGCTGGTTGAGGCGCAGCATGGCAAGGGGTTCTTCGTGCGTGGCGTCGAGGCGCCACCAGAGCGTGACGTGGACGAAGAACCTGTCGGCTACAGCCGGGTGATCGATACGCTGTGGATGATGCGGCAACAGGCCATCCGCGAGCCCGGCCGGTCACATCTTGCCGAGGGCTTTCCGCCGGTCGATTGGTTGACCTATATGCGGCTTGATCGATTCCATCGGCAGGTTGCCCGCAGCGGTGTTGGCAGTTTGTTCCGTTACGGGAACCGATACGGCTACCTGCCGCTGCGGCAGCAGCTGATCCGGCGCATGGCCATGCATGGCATGGAGCTTGGGCCGCGTCAGCTGGTGACTACATTCGGTGCCAACCACGCGCTGGATCTGATCATCCGGCGTTATGTTGCGCCGGGCGACACGGTGCTGGTTGAGCAACCCGGTTACTACCCATTGTTTGGCAAGCTGCAGTTGCAGGGGGCGAAATCGGTGGCGATAACGCGGCGCGTGGATGGTCCCGATCTGGCCGAGTTCGAGGCCGCGCTGCAGACCACCAAGGCACGTGTGTTCTTCATGCAGACCACCGCCCACAACCCTACCGGCACGGATGTCGCGCCGGAGGTGGGGAAGCGACTGTTGGAGCTGGCTGCGGCGCACGACGTGCTCATCGTCGAAAACGACGCCATGGCCGATTTCAAGCCGAACTCGGCGTTTCGCCTGTCGTCGTTGTCGCAGTTCAGGAACACGTTGTATGTCGGCAGCTTCTCGAAATCCGTCTCGGCGGCGCTGCGTAGCGGTTTCATCGCTGGCGAGAACGCGCATATCGAAGAGCTGGCTGATCTGAAGATGCTGTTGCATATCGGCAGCAGCGAGTACGGTGAGCGCGTGCTCGAGGCGATCCTGCGCGAAGGCAACTACCTGCGTCACGTTGGGCGCCTGCAGGACCGGGTACGCGCTGCCACCGCAGAGGGTCTGGAGGTGCTGCAGCGACTGGATGCAACCGTCTACGCCGCACCAGAGCAAAGCCTGTACCTGTGGGCGCGGTTCGGCGATATAGAGGACACTCGCCAGCTGACTGCCCGCCTGTTGTCGCGTGGCGTGGTGCTGGCGCCAGGTGCGTTCTTCAATGTCGATTCGGAGCAGGTATCGCCATGGACGCGGTTGAACGTTGCTTACTTGAACGACAGCGTGTTCATCGACAGCCTGCGCGAAGAACTGGATCAGACTGCGGTGGTGGCGTGACGGTGGTTTGATGTGACGCCACCGCGCACTGCCAGGGAACTGGCGGCGATGCGTGGTGGTGCCGGCTGGCTCAGCGCCAATCTGAGAGCGATAGCTTCAGCTCGGCGCTGAAGCCCTTCGCTGATTGCATCGGTACGCTGAAGATATTCGGTGTCTGCTGGTTGATGCCGATGGCCTTGGTACGCGCGGTATCCAACTCGGCTTCGTTCTTGGGCCCGCCGGCCCACTGATCGTCGCTCCACACGTAGCGCAGGCGCCAGCCGCCGGCCTCATCGGGCTTGGCGAAAACCACCAGCGTGTTGCGGAACAGGTACTCGCCGGGGATATGGTTCTTCAGGAACAGCGCACCGTCTACTTGATAGCCGGCATTGCTGACCGCCAGGTCGATGGAGAAGGCGATTTCGCTGCCGGCCAGGATCTTGCTGCTGTCCAGGAATACCGAGAACAGCACGGTTGAGCGCTTGTCCTTGAGCAGATTTCCCTGCGCATCGAAGATATCGCCGTACTCGCGGCGGATGGCGCATTGGTTGGCCTGGGTACGCGAGGTCAGTTCATAGGTGTAAGCACCGCGCGGGGCGACCGTGGCCTCGATGTAGTAGGAGGACTCGATCTTCTTGCCGCGCTTGCGCGCTGCCTCGATTTCTGGCGGGAAGGGCAGTGCGCTGATGTCGAGCTGGGCGGTGGCGCAGGTATCGCCGAACAGGAAGCGCACCAGGTTCTGGTAGCCCTCCTCGGAGTTGACGATGCCGAAGTAGCCGCTGTGGCTGCGGTTGACGAAGGCGCGCGGTGAGCCTTCGACATAGGCGTTGGCGATGCGCACCAGACCATCGCTCAACGCACCGACCGCAAACGAGGACAGGCCATGCGCGGCGGCATAGTCACGGCTGTTGGTGCCGATCAGGCAGAACAGCCGCTCGGGCGGGAAGCCGGACGTGCCCAGGGTGTTGACCTTGTCCTTGGGTACCTTCAGGTACTTGCCCATGTTGGTCCGGTTGAAGTTGTTGATGTCGTTGATCGACAGCAGGTTCGGCAGGTTGATGCCGCCGACTTCGATGCCATTGTGTGGCGTGGCATAGGTGAAGGCCTTGTCGACCATCGCGCGCACCTCGGCGCTGGCCACGTCCGGGTTCTGCAGCAGGCAGCGGCAGATCAGCCCGCCCATCGAGTGGGCGACCAGATAGACGCGGAACTCCTTGCGCATGGCGGCATTGTTGCCGCAGATGCTGTCGCGCAGTTGTTCGATGCGCTTGCCCAGCGCGGCGGCGGCATCGGTGATGGACGGCGTCTTGCCATCGCCGAAGGCCGGGTCGGCCGGATCGTAGTAGCGATGGATGACGATGCAGCGCGGCGAGATGCGGTCGCGGCGCTCGGCACCGAACTCGTAGACGTCGCGGTAGTTGTAGTCCTTCATCAAGCGCACCAGCGGCGACTCGAACACGAACTTGACGATGCTGCCGTCCTGCGCCTGGCGCATCTTGGTGGAGCCGGCCTCGAAGCCCATGAACGGCGTGGAGGTGGTTTCGACGATCTCATCGCGGGTCATCGCGTAGCCGCGCACGTAGATGATCGGGAAGTAGGGGCGCTCGATACGTTCCATGGCCGGTCTCTGCGGGGGCTGTTGGCGATGGTGAACGGATTTCTGGGATTTGTCTTGAATGTGGTGCTTTAAGAGCTAACCCCTCCCCAACCCTCCCCTTGGCTGCGCCAAAGGGAGGGAGCCAGGCTCTACCCCCTTCCTTGCGCGAAGCGCAGGGGAGGGCTGGGGAGGAGTAAGTTTCTGCCGTTGCAGCCCCTATCGCCCACAACAGCCTACCCCTCACCCCCAACCTCACCCCGATCCAACTGCCGATAGCCAATCGCCTCGGTCAGATGCACCCGTTGGATCGCAGCTTCACCGGCAAGATCGGCAATCGTCCGCGCCACCCGCAGGATCCGGTGCATCGACCTTGCCGACAGCTGCAGTCGCTCCATCGCCTGCTCGAGCAGATCAGCATCGGAAGTCGACAAGCCGCAGTCCCGCAACGTCTCCGCCTGCCCGAGATGTGCATTGGCCTTGCCGGCTCGCTCCAGCTGCCGCGCGCGTGTCTGCATTACCCGGCCACGCACTTCGACGCTGCTTTCGCCGGTAGCGGCGTCCCCACGCAGCTCACTCGGCGCCAGCCGCGGGACCTGCAGGTGCAGGTCGATGCGGTCCAGCAGCGGCCCGGAAATGCGCGCGCGATAGCGCCGTATGTTTTCCGCGGAGCAGCGGCAGCGGCCACTGCTGTCACCGGCCCAGCCGCAAGGACAAGGGTTCATGGCCGCGACCAATTGAAAACGTGCCGGGAACTCCATGCTGCGCGCCGCGCGTGAGACGGTGACCGTACCGGACTCCAGTGGCTCGCGCAGCACTTCCAATGCATGTCGGCTCCACTCCGGCAACTCGTCCAAGAACAACACGCCGTTGTGCGCGAGCGAGATCTCTCCAGGGCGCGGATGCGAGCCGCCGCCAACCAGTGCAACCGCGCTGGCGGTGTGATGAGGAGAGCGATAGGGACGCTGTCGCCAACGACTCGGATCAACGCCGCGACCGCTGATCGAGGCAATGGCCGCGGATTCCAAGGCTTCTTCTTCGGTGGCTTCGGGCAGGATGCCGGGCAGGCGCGAGGCCAGCAGGGTCTTGCCGCAGCCAGGCGAACCCAGCAGCAGGAGATGATGGCCGCCCGCAGCAGCAATCTCCAAGGCGCGTCGCGCCTGTTGCTGGCCGCGCACATCGCTGAGGTCTGCAAGTGCAGCGGGTGCGGTGTGCGGTACCTGCGCATCCGGCAGTTGCTTGGTGCCACCCAGCGCTGCGCAGACTTCCAGCAGCGTGCGTGCGACTTTGACCTCGGCGTGTTGGGCCAGCGCCGCTTCGCCGGCGTTGCCGGGTGGCACGATCAGGCAGCGCCGGGCATCGGCGGATGAAATGGCTGCGGGCAGGGCGCCGTCTACCGCGCGCAGTTCACCGGTCAGCGCCAGCTCGCCAATGAACTCGTAGTTGGCCAAGGCATCGCGATCGATCTGTCCGCTGGCAGCGAGGATGCCGAGCGCGATCGGCAGATCAAACCGGCCGCCTTCCTTGGGCAGATCAGCTGGTGCCAGATTGATGGTGATGCGGCGCGCCGGATAGTCGAACTGCGCACAGAGGATGGCGGCACGCACACGATCGCGTGACTCGCGTACGGCGGCTTCGGGCAGGCCGACGATCTGGGTGAAGGGCAGGCCGCCGGACAGGTGCACTTCCACCTGTACCAACGGTGCGCGCACCCCCGCACGGGCGCGGCTGTGCACCAGCGCCAGGCTCACGGCCCGGCGCTCAGGCGTTCTTGTCGGAGGCGCGGTTTTCCAGGGCGGCGACGGCGTGTTCCAGCGCGTCGAGCTTTTCACGGGTGCGCAGCAGCACGGCGCGCTGCACTTCAAATTCTTCGCGGGTGACCAGGTCCAGCTTGCTCAAGCCGGCCTGCAGCGCGGTCTTGAAGGTGGCCTGCAGTTCTTCGCGCGATTCGCGCAGACCCGGCGGCACCAGGCTGCTCAGGCGGCGGGCCAGCTCGTCGATGTGGTTGAGGTCGATCATGGGGTTTCTCCGCAGGGGTGAGCCGAGCCTAGGTGGCGGCTGTTGGTTGCGGGCATCGGTATCCGTTAGTGCCAATGGTAAGGATAGTCCGGAACCTTGCTAGTGGCACGTCAGCCTGCACGGTATGCTGCAGGTATTACCCAAGGAGCCGACCAATGAAGATGATCATGGCCATCGTCAAGCCGTTCAAACTGGACGACGTGCGCGAGGCGCTGGCGGAACGCGGCGTGGCCGGTATCACCGTCACCGAGGTCAAGGGCTTTGGTCGGCAGAAGGGCCACACCGAGCTGTATCGCGGTGCCGAGTACGTGGTCGATTTTCTGCCGAAGGTGAAGATCGAGGTCGCGGTGACCGATGCGCAGGCTGATGAAGTGGTGGAAGCCATCGTCAAGGCCGCCGGCACCGGCAAGATCGGCGACGGCAAGGTATTCGTGTACGACCTGGGCAGCGTGGTGCGGATACGTACCGGCGAGCTGGATGGGGATGCGCTCTGAGGTTTTGGGTTTTGGGGATTTGAAGCTTTAGAGCTTTAGAGCACCCCTCCCCAGCCCTCCCCTGCGCTCTGCGCAAGGGAGGGGGCCAAGCGCTCTGCCCCCTCCCTTTGGCGCAGCCAAGGGGAGGGTTGGGGAGGGGTAGGTTTTAGCCCTTGATTCGCCGATAAAGCCGCTTCCACGCATTACGCACCGCCTGCACCCAGCCCGGCTCGGCCAGCGCCGCGGCCTGTTCGGCGGAGGGCTTCATTCCGGTCAAGCGCTGGCGCATCTTCACCAGGTTCTTCATGTCGCTGCGGCGCAGCTGGCGGAAGATCGGCCAGTTGCGCAGCCAGCGCGGGGCCCGCAGCGCCGAGGTGAAGTCCAGCAGTACCGGCACCCCGGCGCTGACCACCACATTGGTGCCGTGCAGGTCGTTATGGGTGATGCCAGCCGCATGCAGGCGTGCCAGCGCGTTCTGCAGCTGATCGAAGACTTCCTGGGTGACGCCCTGCACACCGGCACTCAAGGTGTCGCCGGGGATGAACTCCATGCCCAGTGCCAGACCGCCAAGGGTGCCCAGCAGCGCCGGAGCGTGCTTCCAGCCCTGCAGGCGCTTGAGCACCTTGGCTTCGCGGCGCACCAGCAGGCGCGCTACCGGCGACAGGGGGGTGCCCTGGTAGCGGCGGTAGTCCTTGACCACGGCCGGGCGGCCGTCGAGTTCGGTGCGGTAGACGTCAGGCTCCAGCAGGCGTTCGCCGCGCTTGAGCAGATGATGGGCGGGAACAACCGCGTGTTCGCCGTCGAAACTGGGCAATGTGTTCATCAAAACCTTCCTGACGCGGGCATGGCGCGGAAAGCGTCTTGCAAAGCCGGTCTAACGTGCCCGAGTGGGCGGGGATGTGCGGCAATTATAAAACTGCACGGTCCATGAATTGCTGAATGTAAAAAAAAAGTTGGCGTCCTGGGCCGGAAAGGATTGTTGCGATGATGTGACTGATGAAACCCGGGCTGTGCGCGTGATGGCCGGAAAACGAAAAACCCCGCGCCGTTGCGGGCGCGGGGCTTGGTTCACGGCACTGGCAGCGGGCTTACTCGCCCAGCGCCTTGGCCACGAACGGCGGGCTGACCAGCACGCCGGTGTGCAGGGGGGCGGTGTAGTACAGGGTGTCGAACGGCTTGGCGGCCGAGTCGGCCTCACGGAAGCCGAAACCGAAACCGGCCTGCTTGCTGGCCACGGTCACCGACCACCAGCCGGTCGGGTAGCACGGCTGCGGGAACGGCAGGGTCTTGAACGACTGGAAGCCGGCCTTGCCCATTTCCGAACGCATGTCCTTGATCAGATCGAGCAGGGCCAGCGGCGACTCGCTCTGCTGCACCAGCAGGCCATCGTCCTTCAAGGCGCGGAAGCAGCTTTCGAAGAAAGCCTTGTTGAACAGGCCTTCGGCCGGGCCGACCGGGTCGGTGGAGTCGACGATCACCACGTCCACGCTGCCCGGGGCGCAGTTGGCCATGTAGGCCACGCCGTCGTCGAACAGCAGCTCGGCGCGCACGTCACCGTTGGATTCGCACAGTTCCGGGAAGTACTTCTCGGCCATGCGGGTGACCTGCTCGTCGATATCGCACTGGGTGGCGCTTTCCACGCCCGGGTGCTTGAGCACCTCGCGCAGGGTGCCGCAGTCGCCGCCGCCGATGATCACCACGCGCTTGGGCGCCGGGTGGGTGAACAGCACCGGGTGGCTGATCATCTCGTGGTAGAAGAAATTGTCCTTGCTGGTCAGCATCATGGCGCCGTCGATGACCATCAACTTGCCCCAGTCGGTGCTGTCGTAGATCTCGATCTTCTGGAACGGCGACTGCACCTCGTCCAGCTTGCCGGTGATGCGGAAACCAATAGCCGAACCAGTCGGCTGGAAGTGTTCGATGAACCAGTTTTCGTTGGAGGTCATTGCAAGTTCCTGGAAGGGGAGGCTGTGCCCTTCTCCCGTTGGGAGAAGGTGCCCCGAAGGGGCGGATGAGGGTAAGGGCGAAGCCTGACATATTCAGGTTTCACGCTTACCCTCACCCCCGACCCCTCTCCCGGGGGGAGAGGGGAGGTAGTGAGGGCGCGGATTGTAACGGACCCTTGCCCCGCTAGCGTTAGAATGCGCGTCCTTATTTATCCACAGCTGAGAGTTGCTACGCCGATGAGCGATTGGTCCCTCGAACAGGCCCGCAAGACCTATTCGATTCCGCACTGGTCTGATGGTTATTTCGACGTCGATGCCGCCGGGCACGTCGTGGTCCGTCCCGCAGGCGCCCAGGGCGCGGCGGTGTCGTTGCCGCAGGTTGTCGATTCGGCGCGTGCCGCCGGCGCCAAGCTGCCGTTGCTGGTGCGCTTTCCGGACATCCTCGGCCAGCGCCTGGGCAAGCTGCAGGCAGCTTTCGCCCAGGCCCAGTCCGACTGGGACTACGCTGGCGGCTATACCGCGGTCTACCCGATCAAGGTGAACCAGCACCGTGGCGGGGGGGGGGGGGGGGGGGGGCCCCCCCCCCCCCGCGCCCGGCGGCGCGGGGGGGCGGGGGCCCGGCGGGGCGGGGGGGGGGGGGGGG
>NZ_JBRREF010000062.1:0-29422 GCF_056760135.1 Stenotrophomonas sp. STEN023
CTCCCCCCCCCCCCCTTGCCCCCGCCCCGCCCCCCCCCCCCCCCCCCCCCCCCCCCCCCCCCCCCCCCCCCCCCCCCCCCCCCCCCCCCCCCCCCCCCCCCCCCCCCCCCCCCCCACTACCGGGCGGCCAAAAGCGCACCCCTCCCCTACCCTGCCCTTGGCTGCGCCAAAGGGAGGGAGCTACAGCTGCTGCGACTTTTTGACGCACTGCGACAACCGGTCACATCCGTTCTTAACCAATACAGGACCAGAATCGCCCCAATTAAAGAGTTGCGGAGAAGCGGCCGTGGAAGCGCTGCTGTTGTCCCGGATCCAGTTTGGATTCGTGGTGAGTTTTCATGTGTTGTTCCCGGCCTTCACCATCGGTACGGCCAGCTGGTTGGCCTTCGTTGAATGGCGTTGGCTGCGCACCCGCAACCCGGTCTGGCGCGAGCTGTTTTTCTTCTGGCAGAAGATCTTCGCCGTGTCCTTCGGCATGGGCGTGGTCAGCGGCATCGTCATGGCCTTCCAGTTCGGTACCAACTGGCCGCGGCTGAGCGAAGTGGCTGGCACCGTGATCGGGCCGCTGCTGACTTACGAGGTGTTGACCGCGTTCTTCCTCGAGGCCAGTTTCCTCGGCGTGATGTTGTTCGGTTGGGAGAAGATGTCGCCGCGCCTGCACTTCTTCTCCACCTGCATGGTGGCGTTGGGCACGCTGTTCTCCACGTTCTGGATCCTGTCTTCCAACAGCTGGCTGCATACACCGGCCGGCTACGCGCTGGTTGATGGCATCGTGCACCCGCAGGACTGGTGGCAGATTGTTTTCAATCCGTCATTCCCGTATCGCCTGGCGCATATGGCGTTGGGTTCGTTCATCACCACGTGTTTTGTCATCGGTGGTGTCGGTGCCTGGTATCTGCGCCGTGGCGTGCATGTGGAAGCCGGCCGCAAGATGCTGGTGGCAGCCGTCGCATTCGCTGCGTTGACGGTGCCGGTGCAGATCTTCGTTGGTGACATGCATGGCTTGAACACGCTGCAGCACCAGCCGATGAAGATCGCGGCGATGGAAGCACACTGGCATGAAAGCAAGCCTGGCGAAGGCGTGCCGCTGGTGGTGTTCGCGGTGCCGAATGAAAAGGAGGAGCGCAACGATTACGAGATCGCCATTCCCAAGCTCGGCAGCGTGATCCTGACCCACAGCACGGACGGTACGTTCGCGCCGCTGACCTCGGTGCCGGCCAGTGAGCGGCCGCCGGTAGTGCCGGTGTTCTTTGCATTCCGCATCATGGTCGGGATCGGCACGTTGATGCTGGTGCTGGCGTGGATCTCGGCGTTCCAGCTATGGCGTGGGCGTCTGCTGGAATCGAAGTGGCTGCTACGCGGCTGGAACTGGATGTTGCCCAGCGGCTTCATCGCGCTGGTGTCGGGTTGGTTCGTCACCGAGATGGGCCGGCAACCCTGGGTGGTTTACGGGTTGCTGCGTACTGCCGATGCGGTCGGTACGCAGAGTGTGTGGATGACGGTGTTGTCGCTGACTGTCTACGTGATCGGCTATCTGTTCGTGTTCGGTTGGGGCATCTGGTACCTGATCAAGATCATGCGCAGTGGCCCGGCGCCACACGAGCAGCCACCGCGCGACGACGGCATGCATACCCCGGCGCGGCCGCTGTCCGGCGTCAATGAACCGCTGGAGGAGCGCTGACATGGAGATGACAACCTGGCTGCCGGTGGCATGGTTCGCGGTGATCGGCTTCGGCGTGCTGATGTACGTGGTGTTGGATGGCTTCGTGCTCGGCATCGGCATCCTCGCACCGTTTGCCGAGGACGAGCAGCAGCTCGACGTGATGATGAATACCGCTGCGCCGATCTGGGATGGCAATGAGACCTGGCTGGTGCTCGGCGGTGCCGGTCTGATGACGGCGTTCCCGCAGGTGTATGCGGTGCTGCTGTCGGGCCTGTATCTGCCGGTGTTGTTGCTGGTGATGGGCCTGGTGTTCCGCGGCGTGGCCTTCGAGTTCCGCTTCAAGGCGCATCGTTCGCGCGCGCTGTGGAGCGTGTCGTTCGCGCTGGGCTCACTGCTGGCTTCGTTCGCGCAGGGCGTGATCCTTGGCGCGCTGGTGCAGGGCCTGCCGATGCAGGACGGGCAATACAGCGGCGGTGCCTTCGGCTGGTTCAGTCCGTTCTCGATGCTGACCGGTGTTGCGGTGGTTACTGGCTATGCGCTGCTCGGCAGCACCTGGTTGATCCTCAAGACCGAGGGCCGCGAGCAGGCCTTGGCACGCTCGCTGACGCGGCCGCTGATGGTGGCGGTGATCGTGTTCATGGGCCTGGTCAGCACCTGGCTGCCGTTCCTGCAGTCGCGGGTGATGGAACGCTGGTTCAGCGACGGCAACTTCTGGTGGCTGTCGCCGGTACCGCTGTTGACCCTGGCGGTGGCGGTGGCGCTGTGGCGCAGCGCCATGCATCCGCGCCGCGACCTGCCGCCGTTCCTGCTGACCCTGGCGCTGTTCGTGCTTGGCTTCGTCGGCCTGGTGCTGGGCATGTGGCCCTATCTGCTGCCGCCGCACCTGACCCTGTGGCAGGCTGCCGCACCGGCGTCTTCGCTGGGCTTCAGCATGGTCGGGCTGGTGCTGCTGCTGCCGGTGATCCTCGGCTATACGGTGTGGTCGTACCGGGTGTTCCGCGGCAAGGTGACGGCTGAGACCGGTTATCACTGAACCGTAGCGACATGGCCCGGCTTGCCAGCCGGGCCGCTCGGGGCCAAGCTGGCCGCCCGTTGTGGCCGCCGCCGTGATGGGCAGTCCATCGAACGAGGTCATCGTAGTCGCATGTCGGTTGTTTCCGAGCAGTTGCCAAGCCCTTCCCGTCATCCATTGGCCAATGGTGAGCTGCACCGCTTGCTGGCGGTGGGCAAGGATCGTTCGGTCGATCTGCAGACCTTCTTCGCGCACGTGCGCGGCGTGGCCGCACTGCTGCCGCCAGCCGAGCACGCAATCAACCTCTGCGATGACCGCTATCGCTTCCTGGTGGCGTTCTGTGCGGTGGCCTTGCGTGGGCAGGTGAACCTGCTGCCTTCTTCGCGTGCGCATGCGGTGGTGGCCGATGTGCAACAGCGCTATGCGCAGACCTACTGCATCAGCGATGACGCGTTTGAGCAGTTGCCAGCGGACAGCTTCGTGTTGCCGGCGGAACTGCCGCAGCTGGGCGGCGATCTGCCGCAGCTGGCCAGCGATCAACTGGTGGCGATCGGCTTCACCTCCGGCAGCACTGGTACGCCCAGCGCCAACAGCAAGACCTGGGGTTCGTTCCTGGCCAGCACCGCGCAGAACCTGCAAGCGCTGCAAAGCCTGTGGGGTGATGCGCAGCCGGCGCTGGTGGCGACGGTGCCGTCGCAGCATATGTACGGCATGGAGATGGCGGTGCTGCTGCCCTTGCTGGCGCCGGCAACCTTGCAGGCCGGGCGCCCGTTCTTTCCGCAGGACGTGGTGCTGGCACTGCAGCAGGTGCAGGCGCCGCGCGTGCTGATCACCACGCCGGTGCACCTCAAGGCGCTGGTGGAATCCGGTGTGGAGTTGCCGCCGCTGGCCGGTATCGTCACCGCCACCGCGCCGCTGTCGCAGGAACTTGCGGCGGCTGCCGAGCAGGCATTCACCACCGAGGTGCGGGAGATGTTCGGTTCCACCGAGACCTGCATCTTCGCGCGCCGCCGCACCGCCCGCGAGTCGGCCTGGAGCCTGTTGCCGGGCGTGCGCCTGGAGCCGCAGCCCGATGGCACGCGGGTGCATGCGGCGCATCTGTGCGCGCCGGTAAGCCTGGCCGATCTGGTCGAACTGCTGCCAGGTGATCGCTTCGTGCTGCGTGGCCGCCGCGCCGACCTGCTGGAAATCGCCGGCAAACGCGCCTCGCTGGGTGATCTCACGCGCAAGCTGCAGGCCGTGCCCGGCGTGGTCGATGCGGTGGTGGTGCAGTTGGCGCCCGAACCCGGTCATGCGGTTGGCCGCATCGCTGCGCTGGTGGTGGCGCCAGAGCGTGAAGAGGCCGATATCCTGCGCGAACTGCGTGAGTTCATGGATCCGGTGTTCCTGCCACGGCCGCTGCGCAAGGTGGCGGTGTTGCCGCGCAACGATACCGGCAAGCTGCCGCGTGACGCAGTGCTGGCATTGCTGGGGCACTAAGCCGCAGCGGTTTGGCCGACGTGTTGCCGACGTGGCCGCAGATCAGGCGTCGTGGACGCCGTCGATCTCGACCCGCAGGTCGCGCCGGCATACCGCAGCATGCAGCACGATGTAAGGCACCTGTGGCGGCAGATGTGCGGCCAGCGCGGCGCGCACCTCGGCAATTTCAGCCGCATCGCGCACATAGACCTTGAGCCGACTGCCGTCGCCGAACTGGGCTGGCAAACCCGGCCGATGCGTACGTGCAGCGCCGATCAAGGCTTCGAAATTGGCGAAGGTTTCCTGCAACTGGCGCTGGGTGCTGTCGCCGTGCAGGGTGGCGTGGCCGACCACGCTGGCGGTGCCTGACAGCAGCAGCGGCAGGCGGCTGCCGTTGGCGGCCAGCATGGCGCGGGCGAAACTCGGCGATTGCCGGCCGTACTGGCGTGGATAGCGGTAGGCGCTGACCTGGCGCGGGTTTTCCAGCGGGGTGCCGGCTTCACGCGCGGCCAGCCAATACACCTGCAGCACGCGCACGCCGTCGACGCGACCGATGGCGGTGGCAGCGGGCAGGGTGCTGGTGTCGATGGCACCGATGCCACGGGCACGGCCCACGCAGAATTCGCGGTAGCGCTCGCTGTCGTCCTCGCCGTCGGTGATCGCGTCCAGGTAGTTCCAGATCCGCAGCAGGTGCGGATAGGCATGCGCCGGCAGGGCTTCGAGCATGCGCGCATAGGCGTGCTCGGAGGCGCCGATGATGCCGCCGTGCTGGTGCTCATCCACTTGCAGTGCACCGAACATCAATGCACCGTCGCTGGCCCAGGCCACGCCATTGGCGTCGCGGCCGCTGCTGACCGGCTTGTCGCTGCGCCACACTTCCAGCTGGGGCTGGCCATCCGGCTGCAGGCCAACCTGCAGATAGCGCGGGTCAGCGCTGGCTGCGGCGCCGTCGCCGGCCTGGAAGCCGAAGATGGCCAGCACCTGCGGATCGGCCAACAAGGTGTTCAGCTGCGAAGGATCGGCATAGTCGATCTGCAGCGCGGCAGCTGCCGTCGGGGACGTCCGGGCATTCATCTCAGGCCCCCGTGACATTGACAGTCAGGCAGGCGGAGCAGGGTTGGCGGCGGCGGGAGTGGAGCAGGAACGTCATTGCACGGCGTATCGGGCATCGCAGAGACAGCAATGATACCCCGCGTGCTGTACCTGTCATGCTTGCGCAACAGTCGGCGATGCCGGATCGTTGCGGGTCTGATTGGCAGTAGGTGTGGAAATGTCGCAACAAAATGATGCCGAGCGCGAGCTGGCCGGGCTGCTGGTCGAGAGCCTGAACCTGGAAGACGTGGACCCGGCCCAGATCGACCCGGAAGCAGCGTTGTTCAATGATGGCCTGGGCCTGGATTCGATCGATGCGCTGGAGCTGGCCCTGGCCATCAGCAAGCGCTACGGCTTCCAGCTGCGCTCGGACAACGAGGACAACCGCCGCATTTTCGGTTCCCTGCGTGCCCTGTCGGCACATATCCAAGCCAACAAGACGGTCTGAACGGCGTGACTGCTGCCAGCCCTGAACCCGGCCACGGGCCGGTGGCGCTGGCGCTGCGGGTAATCCTGCTGCTGGCCTACCCGGTGCTGTCGCACGTGGCCAGCCTGCGCAATGAAGGCATGTGGGCCGCCGCCGCGCTGGCGGGGCTGGTCCTGCTGTGCCTGCTGGAACCGCTCGCGCGGCGCCAGCCGTGGGCGTTCGGCGTGCTGGCAGTGAGCTGTGCGCTGCTGTGGTGGCTGGGTGGATCGAGCTGGGCCTGGATGCTGCTGCTGGCACCGCCGGTGGTATTCCCGCTGCTGGTGGCCTGGGGTTTTGCCCGTTCGCTGCTGCCGGGGCAGGTTCCGCTGATCACCCGCATCGTGCAGGCGCTGTATGCGCGGGCCGCGATGCCGCTGACGGCGCAGCTCGAACGCTATACGCGGCGGCTCAGTGCTGCCTGGGCCGTGGTGCTGGTGCTGCTGGCGCTGATCAACCTCGGCCTGGCGATGAGCGCGGTGCCTGACGGCCTGCTGGCGGCGTTCGGCATCCAGCCGTGGTGGCCGGTGACCCATGAACAATGGTCGTGGTGCGCGAACATCGCCGATTGGGGGCTGATCGGCGGCTTCTTCGCGCTGGAGTACGCGGTGCGCTCGCAGTTGTTCCCGCAGCGCCCTTACCGCAACGCCTGGGATTTCATGCGCCAGATGGGCCAGCTCGGCCCGGCGTTCTGGCGCGACCTGCTGCGCTGAAGCACGGGGCTGCCGGTATCCTGTCTGCACAAATCGCCGCCAGCGCAGCCATGTACTTCAGCATTCCTTCCGATCACCCCTGCCTGCCCGGCCATTTCCCGGGCCGGCCGCTGGTGCCCGGGGTGGTGGTGCTGGAACAGGTGCTGCAGGCGGTGGCGGCCGAGTGCGGACATGCGCTCGGCGCGCTGCGCCTGCCGCAGGTGAAGTTCATGGCACCGTTGCTGCCGGATGAGCAGGCGCGGATAGAACTGGAAGGACAGGCACCGCGCTGGAAGTTCCGCGTGCTGCGCGCTGACCAGCTGCTGGTGCGTGGCGAGCTGGTGCTGGCCGAAGCTGACGCGCGGGCATGAACGCGCCCGACTGGAAGCATCGACCTGAAGGTGGCGGACGCTTCGCGGTCCGCCTGATCGGCGGCATTGCCCGCCATGGCGGACGCGGCATCGCCCGCGCCTGCCTGTATCCGATCACCTGCTATTTCTACTGCGTGCGTGGTGCGGAGCGGCGTGCCTCCGCCGATTACCTGCAGCGTCTGCTTGGTCGCCCGGCGCGTGCGCTGGAAGTGGCACGGCATATCCACACCTTCGCCGCCACCATCCTGGATCGGGTGTTTCTGCTGGCCGGCCGCACCGCTCTGTTCGATATCCGCAGCAGCGGCACCGAGCCGCTGCTGCAGTTGCTGGACCAGGGCCGCGGGGTGCTGGTGTTCGGCTCCCATCTGGGCAGTTTCGACGCCCTGCGGGTGCTGGCCAGGATGCGCCCGGACCTGAAACTACGGGTGCTGATGGACCGTGCGCACAACGCCGCCATCACCGAGCTGCTGGCCGAGCTCGACCCCAAGCTGGCCGACTGCATCATCGATGCCGCGCAGGATGGCACGGCGATCGTGCTGGCCATCCAGCAGGCATTGGCGGAAGGCGCGATGGTGGCCTTGCTGGTGGATAGGGCACGCCCGGACGAGCCCGCCATCGCGGCACCGCTGCTGGGCAGCGCGGCGGCCTTCCCGACCGCACCCTGGTTGATCGCCAATGCACTGAAGGCGCCGGTGGTGCTGGCATTTGGCCTGTACCGTGGCGGCAACCGCTACGACCTGCGCTTCGAGTCGTTTGCCGAGGCGGTGGACATTCCCCGGCGCGGCCGCGCCGAGTTGTTGTCCGCGCTTATCCACCGTTACGCCGGCAGGTTGGAGCATCACCTGCGCGACGCCCCTTACAACTGGTTCAATTTCTATGATTTCTGGCATTCCCAAGACCCTGCGCCCGCTGCTGTGCCTGCTGACGAGCCTGCTGCTCAGTAGCCCGGCGCTGGCCAATGGCGTCGATGCGGCGTGGATACTGCGGCAACTGGCGCAGCCGGCGCCCAGCCAGACCAGCTTCCTCGAACTGCGTGGCTCGGCGCTGCTGAAGGAGCCGCTGCGGGTCGAAGGCCAGTACCGTCGCCCGGATGTCGGCACGCTGGTTCGCGAGGTGCGCGCGCCGTATGCCGAAACCACCACGATTGCCAATGGCCAGGTCAGCATTGCCCGCGCCGGCAAGCCACCACGCGTGTTCGCGCTGCAGCGTGTTCCTGAGCTGGCCGATCTGCAGGCCAGCTTCGGTGCGATGTTGTCCGGTGACCTTGCCGCCCTGGAGCGCAGCTACCGGCTGCAGGCCTCGGGCAGCGCGCAGCACTGGCAGCTGCAGCTGACGCCCAAGGCAGAGGCATTGGCGCGCCGTGTGCGCGCCGTGACCCTGCATGGCCAGAACGCGGAACTGCGCTGCATCGAAACCCAGCCGGCAAAGGGCGATGTGCAGCGCACCCTGCTCGGCACTGCCGCCACCGCAGCGGCTGCAGTACGTGATGCCGCCGCATTGAACGGCCTGTGCAATGCGGGCCGAACCCGTTGAAGCTCTCGTCCACGCATCGCATAGGTCTGGCCATAGTCTGGTTGCTGCTGCTCGGCGTGCTTGGCATGTGGATCAGCAGCCGCATCCAGGTCAGCGGCGACCTGCGCAAGTTCATGCCTGATGCACGTACGCCCGCACAGAAACTCTTGCTGGATGAACTCGGCGAAGGCCCCGGTGCACGCTTGTTGCTGGTCGCGCTATCCGGCGCCGCACCAGAGCAGCTGGCGCAGCAGTCGCGCGCGCTGCGTGAAGCGCTGGCCGCCGATGCACAGTTCGAGTTGCTCGCCAATGGCGAGCAGGCTGGGCTGGAAGCATTTCCCGAACGTCTGCTGCCCTACCGTTACCTGATTGATGCACTGCCGGCAGGTGCGTTCTCCAGCGCCACGCTCAGCGAGGAGCTGCAGGCGCGCCTGCAGGACCTGGGTTCGCCGGCAGGCGGTTTGATCGAGCCCTTGCTGCCCTCCGACCCCACCTTGCAGGTGCTGCGCGTGGCCGAAGCCCTGCAGCCTGCCAATGCACCGCAGCGTATCGACGAGGTCTGGTTCGACCGCACCGGCAAGCAGGCATTGTTGCTGGTGCAGACCCATGCCGCCGGCTTTGATCCCGGCGCCCAGCAGCTGGCGGTGGACACGATCAACCACCAGTTCACCCGCATCGCCGCAGGCAGCGGCAGCCGCATCGAGTTGAGCGGGCCGGGGGCGTTCTCGGTGAAGATCGGTAACCGCACCGCCAGCGAAGCCAGCATGATCGGCACGCTGGATACCATCGGCATGATCCTGCTGCTGTGGTTCGCCTACCGCAGCTGGAAGATGCCGATCCTCGGCTTCCTGCCGCTGGCCAGCGCCGGGCTCGCCGGCCTGTGTGCGGTGGCGCTGGGTTTCGATGGCGTGCATGGCATCACCATCGCCTTCGGTTTCACCCTGATTGGTGTCGTGCAGGATTACCCCATCCACTTCTTCAGCCACCAGCGGCCGGGCCGCTCGGCCTGGGACAACGTGCGCGCGCTGTGGCCGACCTTGGGTACCGGCGTGATCGCCACCTGCATCGCCTACCTGACCTTCCTGTTCTCCGGCGTGGATGGCCTGAAGCAGCTGTCGGTGTTCACCATCACCGCGCTGGCGACGGCGGCATTGGCCACGCGCTATCTGCTGCCGGCATTGATCGATCCGGCAACGCACGATTTTGCCGACTCCGCGCGGCTGGCGCGGCTGTGGAAACACACCCAGCGGCTGCCACGACCACGCTGGTCATTGGCCGCGCTTGCCGCGGTTGCGGTGGCGGTCATGCTGCTGGCACCGGGCGCGTTCTGGCAGAACGATCTTGGCCGCCTGACCCCGGTCGACCCGCAGGATCTGATCCGCGACGCACAACTGCGCAGCGAACTGGGCGCGCCCGACGTGCGCTATCTGATCACAGTGCGTGGCAAGGATGCGCAGGCCGCGCTGGCTGCCAGCGAACGACTGCGGCCCGCCCTGGATGCGCTGGTCGCCAATGGCGAACTGGAACGCTATGACATGGCCGCGCGCTATCTGCCCAGCGCCGCCACCCAGCGCCAGCGCCAGCAGCAGCTGCCGGACGAAGCCACGCTGCGGGCAGCGCTGGCCTCCGCCGTTGCAGGCACGCCCTTCGTCGAGGATGCGTTCGAGCCCTTCGTCAAGGACGTGATGCAGGCGCGTAGTGCACCGGCGCTGCAGGCAGCGGATCTGCAGGGCACGCCGCTGGCGACGGCAGTCGGTGGCTTGCTGGTGCAGGGCCAGGATCACGCCATCGCGCTGGTCTCGCTCAGTGGTTTGAATGACGTGGCAGCGGTGGCCAGTACCGCCCGCGTGCATGGCGCCGAGTTGCTGGACATGAAGCAGGCCTCCGAATCGCTGGTGGCCGACTACCGCAGCCGCGTGCTGATGGCGCTGGCGGTCGCGGTGCTGTTGCTGGCGCTGACCGTGGGCCTGGCATTGCGTTCACCCCGGCGTGTGCTGCGGGTGCTGCTGCCGATGGTCCTGACCACCTTGCTGGTGCTGGCGGTGCTGCGTGGCCTGGGTGTGGAGTTGAACCTGTTCCATCTGATCGGCCTGATCCTCGCTGCCGGGCTTGGCCTGGATTACGGTCTGTTCTTCGAGCATGCCGGCGACAGTCATGCCGACCAGCTGCGCACCCTGCATGGCCTGCTGGTATGCAGCGTGATGACGCTGTTGGTATTCAGCTTGCTTGGGCTGTCCTCGATACCGGTGCTGCGTGCGATCGGCAGCACGGTGGCGCTGGGTGTGGTCTGCAATTTCATCCTGGCGTTGTTGATCTCGCGCCATCCAAGCCAGGAGCTCGGCCATGCTGGGGCGTGAGGACATCCTCGAACTCGTTCCGCATCAGGGCCGCATGTGCCTGTGGGATGAAGTGGTGGACTGGTCGGCGCAGGACATCACATTGCGCGCCTTCAATCACCGCGATCTCCTGCATCCCCTGCGCTGTGACAAGCAGCTGCGCGCGATCCATCTATGCGAATACGGCGCACAGGCGATGGCCGTGCATGGCGGCCTGCGCGGGCGCGAGCGCGGCGGCGCGGTAGTGCCGGGTGTGCTGGTGGCGCTGCGCGATGTGCAGTTGCATGTGGCGCGTTTTGACGACCTGCCTGATGCACTGGAGGCCACGGCACAGGTATTGGCCGAAGGCGAGGGCAGCCAGCAGTACAGCTTCCGCATCCACCATCGCGAGCAGCTGCTGGCCGAAGGCCGCGCCGCGGTGATGCTGCAGTTGCCGTGAACAATCAATGAGACACAGCGGAGCAAACCCATCATGAGCAAGCAACGACGTGCGCTGGTAACCGGCGGCAGTGGTGACCTGGGCGGCGCGATCTGCCGCAGGCTGGCCGCCGATGGCGCGCATGTGATCGTGCATGCCAATGCCAACCTGGCGCGTGCCGACGCGGTGGTCGCGCAGATCATTGCTGACGGCGGCAGCGCGCAGGCGGTGGCCTTCGATGTTGCCGACGGCGATGCGGTGAATGCTGCACTGGAAGCATTGCTGGCCGACGCTCCGATCCAGATCGTGGTCAACAATGCCGGCATCCACGATGACGCGCCGATGGCCGGCATGGATGCACAGCGTTGGCAGCGGGTGATCGACGTCAGCCTCAACGGTTTCTTCAACGTGACCCAGCCGCTGCTGCTGCCAATGGCGCGTACCCGCTGGGGCCGCATCGTCAGCGTATCGTCGGTGGCGGCAGTGCTGGGCAATCGTGGCCAGACCAATTACGCCGCAGCCAAGGCCGGCCTGCATGGCGCCAGCAAATCCTTGGCACGGGAAATGGCCAGCCGGGGCGTCAGCGTCAACGTGGTCGCACCGGGGGTGATCGAGGGGCAGATGGCGGCCGATGCGTTTCCGGCGGAGCTGATCAAGCAGACCGTACCCGCCGCCCGCGCCGGCAAACCGGAAGAAGTGGCGGCCTTGGTGGCCTTCCTGTGCAGCGATATGGCCGGCTATATCAACGGCCAGGTGATCGGCATCAACGGCGGCATGGGCTGAGCTGTCTCAGCCTGCGGCGTCGGTGCGGTCGATGATCGGCGGATTGTTGCGGATGCTGCGGTAGACGCGCCAGATATGGCCATGGCGCAGGGCCAGCAACACGATGTGGCTGGTGATGTTGTACAGGTCCTGCAGCGGCTTGAAATGGCTGGGCCGGAACGGCTCATCGCTGTCGGCGCAGCGGTAGCGCGATTCGATCGGCACCGACACGCAACGCGTGCCCAGTTGCCGCGCCGCCGAGATCACCACCTGCGCCTCGAACACGAAGCCCTCGGCGGAGATCTCGCGCAGGGCGATCACTTCGGCCGGGTAGAAGCGCTGGCCGCTCTGGCTGTCGGCCACCTGGTAATGCGTGCCCCAGGCGATGCCCCAGTCGCCGAACTCGTTGGCCAGGCGCCGGTACAGCGGTTGCGATGCGCGTTTGCGCAGGCGTGCGCCGATGATGATGCTGCCGGGGTGGCGGTTGGCGCTGGCCAGCAGGCGCGGCAGGTCGGCGGCGAGATGCTGGCCGTCGCCATCCAGGGTCAGTACGCCCAGCAGACCGCGGCGGTTGGCTTCGGCAAAGCCGCTGCGCAGCGCCTGGCCCTTGCCCATGCGCTGCGGGTGGCGCAGCACGGTGACGGGGAGATCGGCGATGCAGTCGGTGGTGCGGTCGCTGGAACCGTCGTCGACCACGATCACATGCGGGAAGTACTGCAACGCGCCCTCGACCACCTGGCGGATGCGCAGTTCCTCGTTCAGCGCCGGAATGACCACGGCGACGTTGTCGGCACAGAGCGGGCGCTGGTCATTCATGGAGGATGTCGATCTCCAGCCACTGATCAGTGCCTGAGCGCATCCATACTTTTTCCAGATCCATTGCCAAAGCTTCCAGCAGCGGCAGTGCGGTGTGCATCGCGTTGTCAGCGTACAGCTGCAGCAACGGGCCTTGCTGCGTGTGCTGCGCTGGCGACGGCGGCGGCTGGTCGTGCAGCTTGAGCTGCAGGCCGGGCAAGCCGGCACAGGCCGTGCGCGACAGCACGAAGGCTGCCCCCAGCAGGCCGGTGCTTGGCGACACTTCGGCGGCCGGGCCACTGGCGTTGCCGTCATAGGCAACCAGCAGCACCGCCTCTTCCCCGGCATGCAGCTGCACCATCGCTTCCAGCAGACCCTGCGCGAAGCTGTGGTGGCCGGCGCTGATGGCGGTGGCGGCGAAGTGTGCACCTGCGCCGATGGTCCAGTAGCCGGCGGCGGCGTTGTGCACCGAGTTGTGGAACTTGGTCGGCGAGATGGCGCAGGGGTCATCGGCCAATGTGGCGCACATGTAGTCGGTGATGGTCAGCTCGCCATGGGTGGAGGTGAACACCGCAGGCAAGGTCGCCGGCGCGCGGTCGGCCGCTTCACAGGCTGCCAGCGCGGCTTCAAGCGCCACGGCCACCGTGCCCGGCGCGCGGCGGCGCTCATTGGCCGCCAGCAATTGCGGCGAGGGACGGGCTGCTGGATCCAGTGGACGTTCACCCTTGCGCATCCAGACGCAGGCGCTGTCCCAGTCGGGTAGTCCTGCGCCCCAGAAACCGATGCCTTCCAGTGTTGCTTCCAGCATCGTGCTCATCCTGCCTTGCCGAAGACCAGCGAGCAGTTGTTGCCGCCGAAGCCAAAGGAATTGTTCATTGCATAGCTGATATCGGCCTGCGCGTTCTCGAAGCGGATCTGTGGACCGCAGGCCGGGTCGGGGATCTCGCTGTTCAAGGTGCCCGGCAGCAGGCCGTCCTCCAGTGCCAGCAATGCGAATACCGATTCAACGATGCCGGCTGCGCCCAGGGTGTGGCCGGTCCAGCCCTTGGTCGAGCTGGCATGCAGGCTGGGCGGGAACAAGGCGGCGACTGCTGCGGCCTCGATGCTGTCGTTGGCCGGGGTGGAGGTGCCGTGCAGGTTGAGATAGCCCACGTCGCCGGCGTCGATGCCGGCGCGCTGCAGCGCGGCCTGCATGGCCAGGCGCGCACCCAGACCTTCGGGGTGCGGCGCGGACATATGGTGGGCATCGCTGGATTCGCCGTAGCCGCGCAGCTGCAAGCCCGTGGCCGGGCCCGCAGCGGCACGTTCCAGTACCGCGTAGCCGCCAGCTTCGCCCAGCGACAGGCCGATGCGGCGTGCGTCAAATGGCTGACAGGGTGTCGGTGAGACCAGCTGCAGCGAGTTGAAGCCGTACAGCACGCTGCCGCACAAGGTATCCACGCCACCGACCAGGGCGGCATCGGCCAGGCCGGCGTTGATCAGGCGGGCGGCCTGGGCGAAGACCTTGGCGCTGGACGAGCAGGCGGTGGCAACGGTGACGCAGGGGCCGCTCAAGCCGGTGGCCACCTGTACGAAGTCGCCCAGCGAATGCGGGGTATGAATGCGTGGGCGCAGCATGTCCGGCGGAAAATGCAGATTGCCATCGGCATCGGCTTCAAGCCGGGCATAGGCTTCTTCGGTGGCGCCGATGCTGGAGGTGGAGGTGCCCATCACCACCGCCACCCGCGATGCGCCGTGGCGTTCGCGCACCTGCTGCAGCGCGTCCAGGATCTCGTCCTGCTGCAGCGCGAGCCAGGCCAACTGGTTGTTGCGGCAGGCGAACCCGGCAAGCGCCGCTGGCAGGGTCAGCTGCTCCAGGCCGTCTACCCGGCCAATCCAGCACGGCAGGGGCTGGTCGCCGAAATCGTTCTGCCGCAAACCGCTGTGGCACCCGGCCAGGCCTCGCCGTTGCGCGTCCAGACCCGCACCCAAGGCCGTGGTGGCGGTGTGCGCAAGTATGTTCAGCGGCGCCAGGCGCGGCGGTGATGCAGGCGTCACGTTATCTTCCAGGGCTTCGACGGGGCGCGAGTATATCGGCAGCTGGCTGTCTGGCGTTTCGACACGCGATGGCTGGACGGCCGGGGCAACGGAATCTTGATGTAGATGAATGTACAAAAGCGCGGTCGGTCCACGTACTTGTTGGTCCGCCGCCTTTCAACAGCGCCAGATTTCCGACACAATCTCTGACTCCCTATGCAGGGCAAAGCCCGCTGGCATGCAAGCTTACGTCTATAAAAGCCAACGCAAGCAGGACACCTACGTGTACCTGGCCAAGCGTGATGATTTCGAAGTGATCCCAGCGGTGCTGGGCAACACCTTGGCGCCTTACACCTTCGTGCTGGAGGTGGCGCTGACCCCCGAACGTCGCCTGGCCCAGGCCGATGTCGCGCTGGTGCGTGCAAACCTGGCCGAGCGCGGTTTCCACCTGCAGGCACCGCCGTTGCCGTTGGCACCGGTGAAGATCGCCCGCATCGACGGTCGCGATGACTGAAGCATTACGTAGCCGCGTTGTCGCTGCCGCGCTGGGCCTAGGGCTGTTGCTGACCCTGGCCACGGCGTTCGGCGGCGTGGCTGCGGCTGTGTGCGGCGTGCTGGCCCAACCGGCCTTCGCGCTGGCAGTGTCGTGGTGGCGACGCACCCGCAGCGTGACCCCGTCGCTGGCGCTGTTCAAACGTGAACTGCCTGGACTGCTGGGCTTGTGGGCCGGCGGTGCGGCGATCGTCGCGGTACTGGTGTCCTGGCCGCTGGCGGCGCTGCATGACAGCGGCAGCCTGGCGGCGGTATTGGCGCTGAGCATCGCGGTCAGCGTGGCACTGTTGGCGCTGTGGCGCACCTGGCCGCTATGGCAGGCGATGGAGCGCGAGGACAGCTCGCTGCGCAGCCAATGGCAGGCCTTGAGCGGCCGCAGCCTGGATTCATGGCATGGCCTGGGCGCGGCAGCCGTGGTGCTGCTGCTGTGCGCGGCGATTGTCGCCGCGGCCTCGCCGGGGCTGGTCAGCGATGGCCTGCGTTGGCCGCTGGCCATTGCCAGCGCGATCGCCGCGCCGTTGCTGCATCACCTGCTGCAGGCTATGCGCAGTGCGCCGGCGGCAGGCAGCGGCAAGGCCAGCAGGACGCAACAGCCTGCCTTCGATCCGTTCGCCGAGGCACTGGCGGAACCGGCGCCGCTGGAGCCCATCGCCCAGCACGAACTGGTGCCGCAACTGTATGACGCCGCCCGCGGTGGTCGCATCGATCGTGCCCTGCAGCTGCTGGACGCGGGTGCCGACCCGCATGCAGCGGCGCCAGCTGAATCCCGCGACCAGCGCAGTCTGGCGGTGCTGGCAGCGGTGCTGCCCGATCTGCGCCTGCTGCGTGCGCTGATCAGCCGTGGTGTCGACGTCAACCAGGCCCACAAGGGCATGACGCCCTTGCTGGCGGCCACCCGTGACAGCTGGCACGGTCGCCCGGAAGCGGTGATGACCCTGCTGGCCAATGGCGCCGATCCGCGTACGCCGGATGCCGATGGCAATACGCCGCTGCACCACGCCGCGCGCAGCTCCGACCCAGGCGTTGCAGCGCTGCTGGGTGATGCCGCCGCCGAGATCGACGCACTCAACAACGATGGCCACAGCCCGCTGGCGGTGGCCTGCCAGGCCGGCAACTGGCGGCTGGGCAAGTTCCTGCTGGAGCGTGGTGCCAAGGTTGAACCGACCGATGGCGTGCCGGTGCTGGTGCAGGCCGCGGCCACCGATGACGATGATCCGGCCGGTGTGCAGCTGCTGCTCAAGCACAAGGCACGGCTGGACGCGCGCGACCGCCAGCGTCGCAGCGCCCTGCACGAGGCCGCCCTGGCTGGCCACGTCGATATTGTTGAAACCCTGCTCAATGCCGGCGCCAACGTCGAGCCGCGTGATGCCGCCGGCCGCACGCCATGGCTGGATGCTGCCGCGCAGGGCAATGCCGCGGTGCTGGAGCGCCTGCTGGCGCACAAGCCCGATGTGCATGCCGTCGATGGCGAAGGCAGCAATGCCCTGCTGTTGGCCAGTCGCGCCGAACATGTCTCGGCGGCGCTGATCCGCCGTCTGCTGGACCTGGGCATCGCCGCCGATGTGGTCGGCAGCGATGGCCGTCGTGCCATCGAGCACGCCGCCTCGGCCGGCCGCTGGAGCATTGTGTCCCTGCTCGACCCGAGCTATCCGTTGCCGGCTGCGGTCAGCGATGCGGCAGTGGCCAGTGGCGAGGAAGGCGATGCCGTGCCGGTGCTCAACGACCGCGCGCCGCTGGCCTTGCTGCGCGAGGCACTGGTATTCGGCAATGTCGATGGCATGGCGCCGCTGGCCAAGCTGTGTGCGGCCGACGAGCTCGGCAGCCTGCTGCACGATCCGGAACTGGCCTTGCAGCCGCGCGTGGTGGACTGGCTGCTGGCGCACGGCGCCGCGCCGGAAGTCCTGGATGCCTGCGGTGATACGCCGATGTTTGCACTGTTGTCGCGCGGCGTCGACGCGATCCCGACCCTGCAGGTATTGCTGCAGCACGCTGTATCGCCGGCCGGTCGCGGCGGCCTGACCCGTTTCCTTGCTGCCTGCGCGCAGCACGACCACGGTTCGCGCAGCACCGAACAATTCGCGCTGGAACTGCTGGAACGCGGCGCCGATCCATTTGCTGCTTCGCCGGCCGGTGATCCGGCCTTGTCGCTGGCGGTGCGCCTGGGCTGGTTGAAGCTGCAGCAGCACCTGCTGCTCAATGGCGTCGACCGCGAGGCGCGCGACAGCCACGGCATGACCGCGCTGCATCTGGCCACTGCATTGGCGCGCGAATCCGCGCTCAAGCAACTGGTGCTGCAGGGCGCATCGCCCGACGCGCGTGCCGCCGACGGGCAGACGCCGTTGGGCGTGGCCTTGTCCAGTGGTCGTCGCGATCTGGCGGATCTGCTGGACTGGCGCGGCTGGCAGCTGCCGCTGCGCGCGCTGCGTGACGCCGACGTTGCCTCGGCAGCGATGGCCGGCGATGCCGATGCAGTACGCCGTCTGCTCAATCTTGGTTTTGCCGTCGACGCGGTCGACGCACAGGGCTGCACCGGCCTGCTGCGTGCAGCCGGTGGCGGTCATGCCGCGGTGGTGGACCTGTTGTTGTCACGCAGTGCCGATCCGCAGCATGCGGCGGCCAGCGGCGCCACCCCGTTGTCAGCGGCGGTGAGCATGCGCCAGACCACGATCGTGGCCGCGCTGCTCAATGCCGGCGCCAAACTCGAGCATCGCCTGCCTGGCGGTGTCACCGTGCTGATGCTGGCCGCTGCCCTGGGCTTGCCGGACATCGTCGCCCGCCTGCTCACTGCCGGTGCCGATGTGCATGCCGGCGACGACCAGCAACTGGCACCGCTGCATTGCGCCGCGCTCTACGGTTTCACTTCGCGCGATCGCACCCGCCTGTTGGCCTTGCTGGACACCTTGCTGCTGGCCGGCGCCGAGCCGGACCAGGCATCGGCTGGCACGGTGACGCCGCTGCTGTTGCTGCTCGGTGCGCGCGCTGAACCCGGCACGGCCTGCGACGAAAGCGTGGTGCTGGCAGCGGTGGACCGCCTGCTGGACGAAGATGTTGCGCTGGACGTACGCGACCCGCGTGGCTTCGGCCCGTTGCACCTGGCCGCGCTGCACGGGCTGCCGCAACTGGTGCAGCGCCTGTTGCGTGCCGGTGCCGATCCGGACATGCGCGATGCGATCAACCGCACCCCGCGCGACATCGCCATCATGCGCGGCTTCATCGATGTTGCCGGCGAATTCGAACCAGCGGTACCGGGCGTATCGTCGATGGCCCGCTTCCTGCGCGATCACAACTGATCGCAGCAGCACTCATGACAAGGGCGCCGAATGGCGCCCTTTTTGCATCAGGACCAGCAGGAAGACTTACCTGCCCGCGCCCGGCGGCACCCAGATCGCCACGCCGGCGGCGCGCTTCTGCTGGGTGGGGATGCCGACGCTGAGGCCACCGCCGGTGTGGCGGCCGTAGCTGCCTGCGCCCACCGACATGCCGACCGGCGAGCCACCGGCGCCCACGCCCATCAGGATCACGCCGTTGGCGCCGAGTGCGGCGGCCTCGCGCTTGAGCCGGGCAATGGCGGCATCGGTCTGGCCCTGGGTGCCGAAGCCAACCGCGCTGGAAGATTCCAGCTGGGCAATCTCCACCGAGCCGGCTGGCGGGGTGGAATAGATCTGCACGCTGGCCGGGTCCACCGGTGCGCGGGCCTGGCCCAGCATGACCTTGGAGGTGCTGGCGCAGCCGCCCATGGCCAGGGCAAGGCCAAGCGAAAGTGCGATAGCGAGCGGAAGTTTCATGGTTTCACTCCCCGGTGATCGGTAGTTGCGGATGATCCATGGCGCCGGCTGAATCTGTCGAGAACTTCCGGCCATGGACGGGACCATTTGCTTGGCGCTGGTTCCCGGCTATCTTGCAGGCTGTACCTGGTGGAGGAAAGCACATGGGGCTGATCAGCCTGATTTGGGGAATTGTTGCCCTGTTGTGGATGGTGTTGGCCTTCATTCCACTGCTGGGGTGGGGGAACTGGTTCCTGATTCCGTTTGCCGCCGTGGGCGCGATCATCGCCGCGATCGGTCTGCTGTTCACCCATGTCAGCAAGCGCGGCCGGGCCAAGACCGGCCTGCTGCTCAATGCCATCGTCATTGTGGTCGGGGTGATACGGCTGAGCATCGGCGGCGGCTTCATCTGAGTTCCAGCCGGCTGCGGGGAGGATAGGGGCGGCGGGGTACAGCCGGGGGGCGTAAAATGAGCGGGCTGGCCGGAAGCCTTCCGGCGCCGTAGGCCTGTTGCAGGCGTTTTCCGCTTCCCGATGATCATCCGCCCCCGTCCCACTGGCTGGCAGCTGTTGTACATCCTGCGCGGCTCCATCGTGCCGGCCATCGCCCCCAAGGTGCTGGCAATCGGCGTGCTGGCGGTGCTGGTGGCGGCGTTCAGCCGCAGCTGGCACCCACTGGGTGGCAGCGGTCTGTCGGTGGTGCCGTTCACCCTGCTCGGGTTGGTGCTGTCGATCTTCCTGAGTTTCCGCAACAACGCCTGCCACGACCGCTGGTGGGAAGGCCGCAAATTGTGGGGGCAGTTGGTGATCGAATCGCGCAGCTTCGCCCGTGAGGCCGCTGCGCTGCTGGCCGCCGAACCGCAGCTGCGCGAGCGTGGTACCCGGCTGGTGATTGGTTTTGCGCATGCGCTGGCCGCACGTCTGCGTGGGCGTGACCAGGCCGCTGTCTCCGCGCCGTGGCTGCAGGCCGAGCAGCACGCCGTGCTGGAACGGCAGAACATCGCCGACGGCATCTTGAACCAGCTCGCCAGCGAGCTGGCCGTGCCGCTGCGCGAAGACCGGCTGGATCCCTACCTCTACGCGCAGTTCGAGGCGCGCCTGCACGCCATGGCCAGTGTGCAGGCCGGCTGCGAGCGTATCTCCGGCACGCCGCTGCCGTTCGCCTACACCTTGCTGCTGCACCGCTGTGCGTGGCTGTTCTGCGTGCTGCTGCCGTTTGGTCTGGCCGCTGCGCTCGGTTGGGCCACGCCAGTGGTGTCGATGCTGCTGGCCTATGCCTTCTTCGGCCTGGACCAGCTCGGCGAGGAAATGGAAGACCCATTCGGCACCGAACCCAATGACCTGCCGCTGGACGCCATGGTGCGTACCATCGAAATCGATCTGCTCGACGCGCTGGGCCACCGCCCGCTGCCCGAGCCGCTGCAGCCGCAGGGTTACCGGCTGCAGTAAGCCCCGCTTTCAGTATCAAGGAGTACCGCGATGATCCATCCCCAGTACCGCCCGCGGCGCATGCGCCACGATGAGTTTTCACGCCGCTTGATGCGCGAGAACACGCTGACCAGCAACGACCTGATCTGGCCGGTGTTCGTGCATGAGCTCGACGGCCGCGCCGCGGTGGCATCGATGCCGGGCGTGGACCGCATGTCCATCGACGAACTGCTGCGTGAAGCCGAGCAGGCGCTGGAACTGGGCGTACCGGTGATCGACCTGTTCCCGGTGATCGACCCGTCGCGCAAGTCGCTGGACGCGGCCGAAGCCTGGAACCCGGACGGCCTGGCGCAGCGTGCGGTGCGCGCGCTGAAGCAGCGCTTCCCCGAGCTCGGGGTGATGACCGACGTGGCGCTGGACCCGTACACCACGCACGGCCAGGACGGCATCATCGACGACAGCGGCTACGTGCTCAACGACATCACCGTCGAAGCGCTGGTCAAGCAGTCGTTGTCGCATGCCGAAGCGGGCGTGGACATCATTTCCCCCTCGGACATGATGGACGGCCGCATCGGTGCCATCCGCACCGCGCTGGACGATGCCCGTCATATCAACGCGCGCATCATGGCCTACTCGGCCAAGTACGCCTCGGCCTTCTACGGCCCGTTCCGCGATGCGGTGGGCAGCTCGGCCAGCCTGGGCAAGGCCGACAAGAAGACCTACCAGATGGACCCGGCCAACAGCGACGAGGCCATGCGCGAGATCGCGCTGGACCTGGACGAGGGCGCGGACATGGTGATGGTCAAGCCGGGCATGCCCTACCTGGATATCGTGCGTCGGGTGAAGACCGAGTTCGGCGTGCCAACTTTCGCGTATCACGTCAGTGGCGAGTACGCGATGTTGAAGGCGGCCGCGGCCAATGGCTGGCTGGATGAACGCAAGTGCGTGATGGAGACGATGATCGGCTTCAAGCGCGCGGGCGCTGATGGTGTATTGACCTATTACGCGCCGCAGATCGCGCGCTGGCTGAAGGAGGCTTGAGATGAATGTTCCCGGTCTAGAAGGTTACAACTGGGCGGTATGGCTGATCGGCGTGCTGCTGTTCGCGGTGGCGATCGGCGTGTTCATCGCCGCCATCGTGCGCGCCGGCAAGCGTCCGCCACAGCTGCACTCGGCCGCCGAGCGGCTGCAGCGTGAGGCAGCGCAGGGTGGCGATGTGGACGCCAGGCTGCGCGGGCTGGAGCAGCGCAGGCAGGGTGGGCAGATTGGCGAGGCGGAGTACGAGGCGATGCGTGCTGCGGTGTTGGCTGGGGCTAAAAGCTAGAAGCTTTAGAGCAGAAGCACCCCTCCCTTTCGCGCAGCGGAGGGGAGGGTTGGGGAGGGGTGAGCTTTTGCTCTTGCCTCACCGCCAAAACCTCACCGACAAGAATCATCCCCATCAAGCACCGGCGCCTTCATCCGGTAAAGATCCATGCCGCCGGCTCGCGGTGAGCGCGCCTTGCCGCTGACCAGCAGTTCACCTGGCTTGTTGGCATCAATCGCCGCACCGCGCGTATCGCCATCAGCGCTGTTGAACGACAAGCCCAGTAGCGACGGCTCAGCCCATTGCCCCTGCCGACACTGCGACAGCCACAGCTGCGCACCACCAGCCGCATTCGCGCGGGCAAACACCAGACCACGGCCGCCACCCAGCCAACTCGCATCCAGCTCGTCGGCGGCAGAATTGATGCCGGCCATGGACGCCGGCGCAGCAAAGCCGTCACCGGCAGCAGCTGCACGCCACAGGTCCCAGCCGCCGCCACCGCTGCGATTGCTGGAAAACAGCAGCCGACCGTCGTCGGCCAGCGCAGGAGAGCGTTCATCCTGTCGACCGTTCACCGCCGCCCCCAGGTTCTGCGGCTGGCCCAGGCTGCCATCGGCAGCCACCGCTGCGCGGTATAGATCAAAGCCGCCCTGGCCGCCCTTGCGGTTGGAGGCAAAGTACAACCAGCGGCCATCGGCGCTGAGAAAGGGATCGACCTCATCGGCGGCGCTGTTCAAGGCCAGTGGCTGCGGCTCCATCCAGCGCTTGTCCTGCAGGGTCGCCTGCCACAGGTCCCAGCCACCGGCGCCGCCCTCGCGGTTGCTGGCCCAGATGATGCGCTGCCCGTCCACCGACAGCGTTGCGCGGATTTCATCGGCGCGGGTGGAAACTACCCCCATGCCTTCGATGCCGAACTCGGAAAGCGCCGAGGCAGCGGGGCTAAAGGGTAAACTCAGGGTCAGCGCGAGCAACAAATGACGGGTCCGCATACGGGTCCAGCAAGCAAGGTCGCGTCCAGTCTAGGTCATGCAGAGGATCACAATGAGCGCACCACGCTACGCAGTTTTCGGCAAGCCCATCGCCCATTCGCAGTCGCCACGCATCCAGTCCGCGTTCGGCAAGGCACATGGCATCGCCGTGGATTACCGCGCCATCGAGGCCTCGCCGGAAGATTTCGTGGCCGCACTGGAAGCCTTTGCCGCTGACGGCGGCGTCGGTGCCAACGTGACCCTGCCGCATAAAGAGGCTGCGTTCGCACTGTGCACGACGACCACCTCGCGCGCACATCGCGCCGGAGCGGTTAACACGTTGCTGCGCAAGGGTGATCGCTGGCATGGCGACAATACCGACGGCATCGGCCTGGTGCGCGACCTCACCGGACGTCACGGCCTGGATCTGCGCGGCCGCCGGGTGCTGCTGTTGGGCGCCGGTGGCGCCGCGCGTGGCGTTGCTCCTGCATTGCTGGATGCAGGCATCCTCGAACTGATCGTGGTCAACCGTTCACCCGAACGTGCCGATGCGCTGGTCGATGCGATGAGCGAACCCGGCCGCGCCATCTCCGCGTACTGGGAGGATCTGCGCGAGCAGGGCGACTTCGAGCTGATCATCAACGCCACCTCGGCCGCTCGTGGCGAGGGCAGTGGCTTCAACCTGCCGCTGTCGCTGGTCAACAGCATGACCACGGCGGTGGACCTGAATTACGGCGAGGCCTCGATTCCGTTCCTGGCCTGGGCGCGCGCGGCGGGTTGCCGCAATAGCTTCGATGGCCTGGGCATGCTGGTCGAGCAGGCTGCCGAGAGTTTCCAGCAGTGGCATGGCATGCGCCCGGAGACCGATGCGATCTACGCCGAGCTGCGCGCCGGTGACGCGCTGTTGGTCACCGCGGACTGAGGCCGGACATGGAACCCACTGAATTGCTGACCACCCTGCTGGTTTCCATCGGCTACCGCCTGCCGATCATGATTGCGCTTGGCGTCGCCGTGGTGATGTTGCTCGATACCCCGCGTGGCAAGGTGCGCAGCGTGGCATTGGGTGCGCTGTCGCTGCTGCTGGCCGTCACCCTGATAGGCGGCGGGCTGACCGCAATCCCGCTGGTGCTCATCGCCACTGGCAACTATTCCGGCATGGGTGCGATGAATACGCTGCTCAGCATTGGCCATGTTGGCTTGGCGCTGCTGGAAGCGGCCGGCTACATCATGCTGGCCTGGGCCCTGGTGCAGGCCCTGCGGCGGCCGCAGGCCGCCGGCAAACCCTGAGCCCGCAACGCATTCGGTGAATGCGGGCGGGTATGGGAAAATGCCCGCCTTGATTGAGCTGCGGGCAGGTTGGCGTGACGGAAAAAGTAGAAGCACCACGGGCGCTGACCGAGGACATCAAAACCGGCATCCGTGACGCTTACAGCAAGCTGCAGGCAAACACGCCTGGCTTCAGCACGCGCCGCTCGCAGAGCCAGATGATCGGCGTGGTGTCGCGTGCGCTGGGCACTGGTGGCGTTGGCGTGGTGGAAGCACCGACCGGCGTCGGCAAGAGCCTGGGCTACCTCACCGCTGGCGTACCGATCGCGCTGGCCAGCAAGAAGAAGCTGGTGATCAGCACCGGCACCGTGGCCTTGCAGTCGCAGCTGGTCGAGCGCGACATCCCCAACTTCCTCAAGTCCACCGGCCTGCAGGCCACCGTTGCGCTGGCCAAGGGCCGTACCCGCTACCTGTGCACCCGCAACGCGGCCGAAGCGCAGGGCGAGGGCGTGCAGGAAGGCATGTTCGGCGACGACGTGCAGCTCTACGACCGGCCGTTGGCGCCGATCGAGATGGACGTTGCCGAAAAGCTGACCAAGGCCTTCATCGAAGGCCGCTGGAACGGCGACCTGGACAACGCGCCGGAGAACGTCACCCCGACGCTGCGCATGCGCATCACCACGCCAGCCTCGGCCTGCGCCGGGCGCCGCTGCGCGTATTCCGCGCAATGCCCGGTGCTGCGCGCACGCACCGAAGTGCGTGATGCACAGATCATCGTCACCAACCACGCACTGCTGTTGTCGGCGTTGTCCTTGGGCGACAGCGACAGCGGCCAGCCCCTGATCGCGCCGCCCGGCGACATGCTGCTGGTGCTGGACGAAGGCCACCACATCGGCAACGTCGCCATCGACCAGGGCGCAGCCAACCTGCCGCTGGACGACATGGCCAAGCGCACCGGCCGCCTGCAGATCCTGATTGCCGGCGCCTACCGGGCGGTGGACAAGGACAAGATCGGCAACCTGTTGCCGAACGAGGCCATCGATGTCGCGTCACGCGTGAGCAAGCTGCTGAAGGCCTTCCGTGACGAGATCGGCAATGTCTGGATTCCGCAGCCGGACGACCGTGAGCCGATGTGGCGCGCCGCCAATGGCCGCCTGCCTGAATCCTGGCGCCAGCCGATCGAAGTGCTGGCCGATGAAACCCGCACCCTGCTCAACTGGGCAACGGCTGCGGCCTCGGCAGTAGCCAAGGGCAAGCAGGATGATCCGGCGGTCGAGCGCCTGCAGCGCAACCTGGGCATGGCCCAGGAGATGGTCGAGCAGCAGTACAACCTGTGGGCTGGCTGGCGCCGCGAAGACAAGGAAGGCCAGCCGCCGATCGCGCGCTGGGTGACGATGTCACGCGATGGCGACTACATCCTGCACTGCTCGCCGGTATCGGCGGCGATGGTGCTGCGCAAGCTGCTGTGGGACGAAGTGGACTCGGTGGTGATGACCTCGGCCACGCTGACCGGCGGCGGTGATTTCCAGTCGCTGGCCATCGACAACGGTATTCCCGAGGAAGCGGAGATGGTGTCGCTGGCCTCACCGTTCGACCTGCCGAACCAGGCCGAGTTGATCGTGCCGCAGTTCCCGGTGACGCCGGATGACCGCGAGCGTCATCCCAAGGAAGTGGCCAAATACCTGGCCAGCGAGCTGGACTGGGACAAGGGCAGCATGGTCCTGTTCACCTCGCGCTGGAAGATGGAAAAAGTAGCCGAGCTGATGCCGGCGACGCTGCGCAAGAAGATCCTGGTACAGGGCGACGGCGCCAAGCAGAAGATGATCGACCAGCACATCAAGCGCACCAGCGAGGGTGAGGGCTCGGTGTTGTTTGGCTTGAATTCGTTTGGTGAAGGTTTGGACTTGCCGGGCGAGGCCTGCACCACGGTGGTGATCACCCAGGTGCCGTTCGCGGTGCCAACCGACCCGCAGACTTCGACGCTGAGCGAGTGGTTCGAGAGCCGTGGCCTGAATTCGTTCAACCTGATCGCGATCCCGCATGCGTTGCGCACCTTGACCCAGTTCTCCGGGCGTTTGATCCGCACCTCGACCGATACCGGGCGGGTGATCATCCTGGATTCGCGCCTGCTGACGCGCCGGTATGGCAAGCGCATCATTGATTCCCTGCCGCCGTTCAAGCGGGTAATTGGCTGAGGTAGCTCCTTGCTGGTACATCCGATCACCAACCCGTAAAGTTCGCCGCCTTCTCTCCAGTAAACACAGCCATGGCTACTCCTTCTGCAACCTTCCCTTGGACGCAGCAACTGCAGCATCTGCAGCAGCGCGATGGCGCTTTGGCGTTGTTGGGGACGCACGCGATGTTCGCTGTCGAAGGTGGGGCGCTGACTGCTGCAGGTTCCGCGCTGGAGCAGCTGTTGTTGGCGGGTGAGGGCCAGCTCAAGGCGGACAATGACGTGAGTCTGGTCGCCGATGAGCTGCGCCGTTACCAGAAGTTCGCGCCGCCGGGGCGGCCATCGGTACAGATCGTGCAGTTACGTCGGCAGCAGTCGACGGTGCAGCAGGCGCAGCGGATCGCCCGTCAGGCGTTCATCCGCAACGCTGATGGCTTTGCGCGGGCGCTGGCTTTGGACGTGCCGCAGAAGTTGGGCGTGGTTGAAACCGTGATGCGCTGGCTACGCGCAAACCTGGCGTAGCGCTGCTTCGCTCCCACCCCAGCGTAAAGTTGCTTAGCTCCCTCCCTTGCGCAAAGCGCAGGGGAGGGCTTGGGAGGGGTAGCTTTTGCAGTTGCAGTTGCCCTTGCTTTGGTTCCGGCTTTTGACCTACCGGGCCCCTTCCGCAGCGACGGAGCCAGTGGGAAGAACCCGAAGGGCGACGTGCATGGAAGCACGTCGTTTTTCGCCACGACAGGGATGTCGTGTCGAAAAATCCCGCTGGCGGAGTGGACCTGGAGCGCGCAGCGCGGAAGGCGCGTAGGCAGGGTGTGCTTTCTTTTGGTTAGCTTTTCTTTGCACAAGCAAAGAAAAGTAACTCGCTCCCCGAAGGGGAGAGAAAGCCTTGGCTTCCGTTGTTGCTGTCACTGTCTGCAAAACCAAAGCAAATACAAGTGCAGAGCTTTCGCCCGCCTACGGCGCGCGAGCGCACCTTTCTTTGCTTGTGCAAAGAAAAGCAAACCAAAAGAATGCACACCCTGCCTACGCGCCTTCCGCGCTGCGCGCTCCAGGTCCACTCCGCTGCCGGGATTTTTCGACGATACATCCATGCATCGTCGAAAAACGACGTGCGTCCTGCACGTCGCCCCATGCGGGGTCTTGTCCGTCAGCTCCGTCGCTGCGGAAGGGGCACGGTAGAGCAAAGTCAAAATCCACGGCAACGGCAACGGCAACGGCAACGGCCGAAGCTACCCCTCTCCAGCCCTCCCCTTGCCTGCGGCAAAGGGAGGGGGCTAGAGCAACAGCAACAGCAACAGCAACAGCTGCTACTACTGGGTTAGTGCCACAGGCCGAAGATCAGGCCGAACAGCACGAATTGTGCGGTGTGGTAGCCGCCGTCGATCGCCCACAGCTTTCCGCTGCGCTGGGCGAACTGGTAGTTGATGCCGAAGCTCGCCGCGACCATGCCGAAGCCGGCGACCAGACCGCACAACAAGGCCTTGCGCAGCTCCGGTTGCGGGCCGACAAGCCAGGCAAAGGCGAACGCCGCCACCAGCGAAAACAGAAAGGCCACGCCGAAGACCTTGCCCGGATGTCCCTGCGGCACTTCGCCGCCGTTCTCACGGTTCCAGGCGCGGCCGAACAGGATCGGTGAATACCACAGCCCACCCAGCAGGAAACTCGATACAGCGGCCAACACCACGGCATAAACGTTCATGCATTTCCCTTGGGCAGTGAGCGATGCCGCATCCTAGCGCTGTCGCATGCGCTTGCGTAGCGGCGACAAAAAGAAGACCGGCGGGTTTCCCCGCCGGCCTCCTACCTCGCACACTTTGCTATGACGCGACTCAGGCTTCCAACGCCGCTGCCGGGCCAAAGAACTCGTAACGGCTCTGCGCTTCCGGCACGCCGACATCGCGCAGCAACTTCTTCACCTGCGCCATGAACGGCTTCGGGCCAAGGAAGTAGGCGTCCATGTCGCGCTCAGCCGGCAACCACTGCTCCAGCAGCTCGCGGCTGAGGAAGCCTTCGGCATCGCCAGCATCACCCGGCAGCGCTTCGCTGTAGCAGGTGTAGCTGCGCAGCTGCGGGTGCTGCTTGTGCTTTTCGGCGATGAATTCGCGGAAGGCATGTACGTCGCCATTGCGTGCGCAGTGGATGAAGTGCACCTGGCGACCGCTGGCCAAAGCCTGCTCCAGCATCGGCAGGGTCGGGGTGATGCCGACGCCGCCGCTGATGAAGGCGACCGGGCGTTCGCTGGCCACCAGGGTGAAATCGCCAGCGGGGGCGAACAGCTCCAGCGTGTCGCCTACCTGCACCTTGTCGTGCAGATGGTTGGATACCTTGCCGTTGCCTTCGCGCTTGACGCTGATGCGGTAGCCGACGCCGTTGGCTGCACGCGACAGGGAATAGTTGCGACGGGTTTCCTCGCCGTCGAGCTCCAGCTTCATGCCGATGTACTGGCCTGGCTTGAAGTCCACCACCGCGCCGCCGTCGACCGGCACCAAGTGGAAGGAGGTGATCTCTGCGCTCTCGGGCACCTTCTCGGCAACGCGGAACGTGCGTGCACCGCGCCAGCCGCCGGGGGCCTTTTCATTGGCTGCGTAGACTTCTTCCTCGGCGCCGATCAACAGGTCGGCCAACATCTGGTAAGCGGCGCCCCAGGCGTCGATGATTTCGTCGGTGGCAATGTCCGGGCCCAGTACTTCGCGGATCGAGGCCAACAGGTGGTGGCCGACGATCGGGTAGTGCTCCGGCAGGATCTGCAGGGCAACGTGCTTGTTGACGATCTGCCCCACCAGCGGACCCAGCGCTTCCAGGCGGTCGATGTGCTTGGCGTACATCAGCACCGAGTTGGCCAGCGCACGCGGTTGGTCGCCACTGCTCTGGTGCTTGGGGTTGAACAGCGGGCGCGCGACATCGCTCTGGGTCAGCATGCGGCCGTAGAAATGCTTGGTCAGCGCTTCGCCGCCGGTCTCCAGCAATGGGACGGTGGCTTTGATGAGGTCGCGTTGGGTGGGGCTGAGCATGGTGCGAACTATCCGGCTTCGGGGGTAGCTCCATGTTCCGCGCAGCGGGCCTGCTTTCTCGATGACTAATATCAAGAACCCGCACGATTGTAGTGCCGAGCCATGCTCGGCAAGAGGCTTCCCGGGGATGCCGCAACTGTAGTGCCGAGCCATGCTCGGCAAGGTGATTTCCCGATAATGCGCAAGAGCTGCGTAAGCCGCGAAGCCACGGCTGCATCAGGCTGCAAGAAGCCACCCCTCCCCAACCCTCCCCTTGGCTCCGCCAAAGGGAGGGAGCAAGCGCGTAGTGCCGAACCATGCTCGGCAGTGGGCTTTACCGGGAATGCCCCAGCCGAGCATGGCTCGGCACTACAGTTGAGGCGGTATCGGGA
>NZ_JBRREF010000063.1:0-27450 GCF_056760135.1 Stenotrophomonas sp. STEN023
GGCTTACGCCGCTCCCACAGCCTGGTTGGATTGCTGGTGGAGCCTGTGCCGAGCATGGCTCGGCACTGCGGGCGATTCCGCATGCTCGGCCGAGCGGGCAACGCCGATCATGAAAAAACGCCGCTTCCTTGCGAGAAGCGGCGTTCCTGTTTTGCGTACCGCTGAGGCGCGGATGCTCAGGGGTGGCTGGCGGGTTCCTGTGCCGGGGCGTGCGGGATCACCGCTGCAGCCGGCGCCACGCTGGGGGCGGCGGGCAAGGTCAGTTCGGGGTTGACCTGCTGCGCTTGCAAGGCCTTGATCTGCTGGTTCAGGGCTTCCAGCTGGGAATTGGTGGCGCGCAGGTCGGTGCTCAGTGCCACTGCCTGCTGCTTGCGCTCCTGCAAGGCGTTGCTGACCTGCAGGGATTGCTGACGCTGCTGTTCCACTTCCTGTTGCAGGCCACGCAGCCGGCGTTCGTTCATGGCAACCAGTTTCTCGCTGTAGGCCTTGCCGGCCTGCAGGCGCACGGTGTCCAGATAGACCTGGGCCAACTGCTTGGTCTGGTCTGCGAAGGTCAGGTAAAGCGTCTCGGCGTTCTCCACCGACTCGGTGCGGATCACCCGCCAGAATTCCTTCTCGTGGAACAGCGCCACGTAGTAGTTCAAGGAGTCGGCATGGAACAACAGGCTTGCGCCGTAGTTGCCGTTATAGGTCGTACGCAGTTCGGTGAGGGCGTTGTTGCCCATCAGCCGTTGCAGCTCGGCGACGGTATTGCCCACGGCGCTGTCTTCGCTGTTGGCGGGGGCAGCCGGTACTTCGGCCTCACCGCGCTGCCAACGTCCGGCCATCGCGGCGGGGGCCATCAGCAGGCCGACAACAAGCAACAGCGCGCAGCCAAACCGGCTCGGAAGCATCTCGATCCTTCTCATAAGTCCTCGTAATTCCCCCGAATTGCGATGGTCGTCGCATTTGGTGAATGCGCCGGATTCGTAGCCGAGCATAGCACGCGTTCCGGCGACGGAAAGCGCGCTGGCGCAGGCGTTTCACTGTTTGGGATGGCGCTCATTCGACCAGTTGGCCGCGGCCGCATTGAATCGATTGCATATGCACGTCGGTACGGCCCAGTTGCAAGCCCAGCACTTCGCCCAGCAGTTGTGACAACAGCTTGCCGACGCCGTCGAGCAGCGGTCGCAACAGGTTGTCGACTACTGGCTTGAGCAGCAGGCACAGCACGCTGCTGCAGGTGCCGCCGCCGGTGACGGGGTTGTAGCTGCCGTTGCCGCTGAGTCCGCCAGGTTTGGTCTGCAGGTACTTGGCCAGTGAATTGCTGACGCAGTCATTGAATGCCAGGCCGGCGATCAAGCCCTGGCAGGAGGTCAGCCCGAGCACGTCGAGCAGGCCGCCGAGCACGCTGGGCTTGCTGATCGTGGTCTCGTAGAGGAATCCCTGCCAGACCTCGCCCTGGATTTTCTTCGGCGTGCAGCCGAGGATCCAGCTGTCGCAGGTGGGAATCTCGGTAGTCCAACTGCCCAATGCCGGCAGGTTGGCGGCGCTGTTGCCTTCCTTCAGGGCCTGGACCACGACGGCAGGCTGGTAGAGGCCGTTTTTCTTGGTGGCTTCCAGGTACTGCACGGCGAGGTCCTTGGCCGCCGTGCTGCTGCTGCCTTGCGGGGCAAACAAGGACTGCACCGTGCCGAGCAGGGCATCGACCAGGTCCGAGACAAGCTTGCCGACCTTCAGGTCGTTCGGTTTGACCGTGCCGGTCTGGCCTTCGCTGAGGATCAGCTGGTCGCGTTGCGACAGTGCCTCAAGGCTGATCTTCCTGGTCAGTACATCGCGGCCAAGCAGGCTGACCAGGATCTCCTCGCTCAGTCCGGTACGGCACAGCTCGCGGGTGGAGTTCCATGGTGTGGTTGCCTTGCCGATGCAGACATTGGCGATGGCGCTGGTGACGTCAACGGTGGCGGTCGCCGGTTGGGTGGAGCAGTTGATCGCGGTGAGCTGGCCGTAACCATCAATCACATCGATATAGGTCGGCAGCTTGATCCGTGTGCCCAGCCAGTTCAACACTGCACCGAGTGCCGGGATGCGTTGCGAATCGATATCCAGGAACAGGCGCACCTGGCTGTTGTAGGCGGTGGTGCCCACCGGCCCAATGCCGATGGAGGCAGGTTCGACGATGCTGGCCTTGGCCTTCAGCAGGCCGAGTATGTCCAGCTGCGGTACTTCGACGGCGTGCTTGGAATTGGCGATGGAGATCGTGGTGCCGAGCAGGTCCAGCGCATTGAGGTCAACGTCCAATGCGCCACTGGCCGCTTCGGCGCCGCCAGCGATCTTGGCGAACAAGCCACCGCTGCTGGCATTGGAGCCCAGCTGTACCAGCACGTCGCTGATGCCAGCACCCAGCAGCTTCTGCTGCAGCAGGCGCAGGTCCACGCCGGCTACCCCTTGCTGGCCCGCCAACGAAGCCATGATGTCGAGCAGCCTGCCGACCGAGACCTGGTTGGCGGCGAGCAGGTTGTTGAGGTCGCCGACGTTGATGTCGGTGGCAACCGGAATGCCCAGCGCCTGCAGCAGTCCGCGTGGCGTGATCTTTACGTCCGCCAGTCCTTGATAGCTGGCGATCTGGGTCTGGGTCAGGTCGACACCAACCAGGCGAAGGAGTCCCTGCAAGGGAGCGTTGCTGTTGACGTTGAGCAGGCGCGAGCCAACGCTGAAGGCCGCCTGCGGCGGCATGCGACGGGCGACGGCGGTCGCACTGATACGTGGCAGCGAGGTGAGCTGACCCAGCATCGGCACGGATTGCCGGGAGGCGGTGACCTGTACGGCATTCAGCGGTTGGCTGCTGCTGACGCCGACAAAGCGTGCGCCCGCTGGCAGCTCGGCACCCCAGTAGCCACAGTTGATGGTCAGCTCACCACCGAACTGGTTGTCGGTCAGCGCATTGCTGCGCGCCGCCAGGTTGTCCTTGTAGTCGGTGGTGCATTGCTCCAGTCGCTGCGCACCTGCCAGCGCTGCCAGGTCGGCGGTCTTCTGCACGTCGCGCTTGCTCCAATACAGATAGCCGACTTCGATCAGGCCGAGGATCACCACCAGCCCGAGCAGCAACAACATCATCGGCAGGCCTGCGCCGCCGCGTTGACGTGCACGCTGCGGTAGATCGTGTAGCGCGCGTGACAGCGAAAGCGAAGACGGGCGCATGTGCATTGGGGGCCTCAGCGGCTGCCGCCGCCTTGCTTGGAGTCAGGTAGGGCAGCTTCGAAGTACTCGGGAATCGGATGGTCGAAGCTCTTGAGATAGCGCTGGTAGCTGCGGCTGGCGGCTTCGCCAAGCATTGGCAGCGCATTGCTGCCGGTGCGGCTGCTGTCGGCCTGCAGCTGCAGCAGGGCACGGGTGGTATCGCCGATCTGCGAGCGTGGCGGGTCGATTGCGAAAGAAGGCGCTGCGACGGACGGCGCAGGGATGGCGCTTGCGTCGTTGTTGGTGCGCGTGCCTGCTGTGGGCGCAGCGGTATCGCTCATGCGCTCGATCAGCGGCGCATGCTGTGCAATAGCCGGTGCGGTGCAGAGCGTGCCAAGCAGCAGTGCCGTGGCCAACGTAGTGGGTCGATTCATGGGGTTGCCTCCTGGGCGGTGGAGGTGACGGGACTGAAACGGTCCAGCATCGAACCGGGCGGACGCGTCGGCGCTGTGTTTGCCGCTGGGCCCTGCCGCGCGGCCAAGGTTGCAGTATTGGTTGCAACTGTCGAAGCAGGACTGGTCGCCGCCAGCGGTTGCCGCAGGCGTTGCGAGAGCCGATAGATCTCGGCCTTGGTGGATGGCGGCAGGTTTGCGCGTTGAATCATGCTCTCCGCCGCCGCCGGTTGCCCGGACAGCAGGGCCCACAATGCGAGATTGGAGATGGCGCGGATGTTGTCAGGCCCAAGCTCTGCCGCCTTTGCCAGCGGTGCGCGTGCCTGTTCAATCTGCCCGGCCTGCAGCAGCGCGAAACCGAGGTCGCCGAGGTAGGCGACGTTGAGCGGGTCGGCACGGACGGCGCTGTCCAAGGCCTGTCGCGCGTTATCGAATTCCCCAGCGCTGGCCGCGACCAATCCCAGACCATGCCAGGCTGCTGCCGACTGCGGACCTTTGGTCAGGCTGCGATAGATGAGCGCTGCGGCGTCCGCATCGCCGGTTTCGCGCAGGGCATTGGCCTGCAGGATACGCAGTTCCGGGCTGTCACCGAAGCGTTGGCGGAAGGCGTCGATATGGGCCAGCGAGGCGTAATACGCGCCTTGCGCCTGCATCTGCTTGAGCAGGCCAAGGTACATGCCGCGATCATCCTGCGGTGCTTCCACCAGCGAGGGTTCAATCTGTGGCTGCTTGTAGGCAGCGCGATTGCCGCCACAGCCGATCAGCAGGGCAGGTATCAAGATGCTCAGCAATGCGCTCGTCGTTCTCATTACATCCCCTTGATCGCGGCGGCCAGCGAAATGATTGCTGGCCCGGCCAATACCAGCATCAGGGCCGGCAGCAAAGTGATCATCATCACCACGGTCATCTTCACCGAGAGCTTGCCGACCTTTTCCTTCATCTTCATGCGGCGCTGTTCGCGCAGGCGCATGCCGAACTGTTTCAGCGGTTCCTGCACCGCACCGCCGTGCTGGTGAACCTGCAGCACCATCTGCATCAGGCTGCGTAGATCCTCGTTGCCGAACGATTCGGACAACCGCCGCAAGGACTGCGCGCGACTGCGGCCGCGGCTGTAGCCCGCGTTGGCCAGTTGCAGCTCCTTGCCCAGGACCGGGATGGCGATATGCAGTTTGTCGCCAACCATCTGCAGGCTCTGGTCAATGCTGAAACCCACGCCTTGCAGCAGCCGCAGCAGGTCAATCAGCAAGGGCAGTTCGTCATCCACTTTCTTGCGTAGCCGCGCTGCCCAGCTGCGCAGCAACAGCTTGGGCAGCAGAATGCCCAAGGCAAAGCCGACCAGAAGCAGGATCACCATGTCGCTGCCCTGTGGACGCAGCACCAGCACGGCGATGAAGGGCACCAACAAGGCCAGCACCAGGCGCGTAGCGAGGAAGGCCGCTGTACCGGTGCTGTGGTTCCAGCCTACCTGCTCCAGCAGCAATCTATCCTCGGGCGCCAGCAGTGCGGTTTGCAGGCGACTGCCTTCGAAGTGCTGGCCGATGGCGGCCAGGTCGGCGAGCCGTCGCCGCCACCAGACCGGCTTGGGTGCAGCGTCGTGCTCCACATGCTGGGCGCTGTCCAATGCACTCTGCAGCGCCGCGCCGGCCTGCTGGCTGCGCCGCCCGCGATACAGCAGGCCAGCGGCGGCCAAGACCAGTGCCGCCACGACCAACAGCATGGCGATCGTGTACAGCAGGTTCATGGCGTGCTCCGGGCGATGGCAACGGGTTGTGTCATAGCGATTTGGCCAGCCGGTACAGCAGGAAACCACCAAATAGTTCCAGCAGCACCGCAATCAGCAGGATCTTCTTGCCAAGTGGGTCATGGAACATGGGCTGGAAAAAGTCCGGGCTCATCAGCGCCATCGACAAGGCGGCGCCAACCGGCAGCAGGGCCAGTACCCAGGCTGACATGCGGGTCTCGGAGGTGGTGGCCTGCAGTTCGCGTTGCACTTCCTCCAAGTCGCGCATGAAGTCGCTCATGCGCTGCAGGATCTGGTCGCTGCGGCCGCCGATGCGGATGCTGGTGCCAAGGATGACCGCCAGCATTTCCAGCGGGCGCAGCCGGTATGCCTGGGCGGCATGTTGCAGGGCGCGGTCCAGATCCATGCCGGCGCGGGTATAGCTCAATGCGTTGTCGAGGATCGGCCGCAGCGGTGGATCGACGTTCTGCGTGGCGCTCTGGAACGCCATCGACAAGCTGTTGCCGATGCCGGCCATGCGCACCATGTTTTCCAGAAAATCCGGCATCTGCGCGATCAGGCGTTGCTGCATCTTGTCGATGCGCCGGTACAGCCATAGCGCCACGGCCAGCAGGTACAGCGCAAGTACAAATGCAGCAAACCAGGCGCTGCCAAGGCGCAGGCCGGCGCTGATGGTGACGGCGATACCGGGCAGGGCGATCAGCAGCAAGGTGCGTGGTGTGTCTTTCAATCCTGCGCGTCGCAGCAGCTGCGCCCAGCGTTTGCCCTGCGGCCGCTGGTTGCGGGTCTCTTCGGCAGCGCGTACCGCGTCCGGACGCGACAGGCGGGTGTCGGCATGGCTTGCGGCGGCACGCTGCTGCACGCGGGTGGCCAGCCCCCACCACAAGCCCATGGCGACCGCGACCAGCACCACCGCAAGGCTCCCGAGCAGCAGCGGTAGCATCATGAAGTGAAGCTCCCCATGTTGGCCTCGCGCAGTTCCTGCCGGAATGGCTCGAGCTTGTAGCAATGCGGGTGGAAGCCCAGGCCGATCCAGCGGTCGCGCTCGCGGCTTTCCTGGTCAACCCAGGTCTCATGCTTGAACAGCTCCTGGCTGGTGATGACGTTGTCGCTGACGCCGGTGATCTCGGTGATGGAGGTGATAACGCGGCGGCCGCTGCCCAGGCGCGAGATCTGCACGATGAAGTCGATGGCGCTGGCAATCTGCCGGCGCAGGCTGTCCTCGCTGCCCTGGAAGCCGGCAAAACCGGCCAGCATTTCCAGCCGGTACAGGCAGTCGCGGGCGTTGTTGGCGTGCACCGTGGCCATCGATCCGTCATGGCCGGTGTTCATCGCCTGCAGCATCTCCAGCACTTCGGCACCACGCACCTCACCGACCACGATGCGGTCCGGACGCATGCGCAGGCTGTTGCGGACCAGGTCGCGGATGCTGACCGCGCCGTTGCCATCGAAGCCACCCATACGCGATTCCAGGCGCACCACGTGTGGGTGGTTGAGCGCGAGTTCGGCGGTGTCCTCAACGGTGATGACGCGTTCGTTGTGCGGAATGAAGGTTGCCAGCGCGTTGAGCAGCGAGGTCTTGCCGGAGCTGGTGCCGCCGGAAATCAGGATGTTGCAGCGGCCACGCACCATGGCGTTGAGCAGGGCGTACATGGGCTTGTCGAATGCGCCGCGGCCCAGCAGTTCGTCCGGCGTGAACGGGTCCTTGCGGAACTTGCGGATCGACACCATCGGCCCATCAACGGCCAGCGGCGAGATGATGGCGTTGAGACGGCCGCCATTGGGCAGGCGTGCATCGACCATCGGATTGGAGTCGTCCAGACGGCGACCCAGCGGGGCGATGATCCGGCGCAGGATGCGCAGCAGGTGGCGGTCGTCGCTGAAGCGCTGGGTCGAACGCCGCAACATGCCGCCGGCCGAGACATGCACGTCCTTGTAGCCGTTGATCAGGATGTCTTCGATCTCAGGGTCATGCAGCAGGTCGTCCAAGGGCCCGAAACCGGTCAACTCCTTCTGCAAGGCGCTGGCGACGGCTTCCATTTCCTGCGCGTTGACCGGGATCTTCCATTCCTTGACGAAGGATGCGGTCTGCGTGCGGACGTATTTTCCGATGGTTTCCGGCGACCAGGAGTCGATGTCAACACGCTGATCTTCAACATGGTTGAGCAGGTACTCATGGGCGGCGGACAGCACGCTCTGGAACTGTTCGGTCTGCTCGAACGGCACGCTGGGTGACGGCTCGACCGACAGTGCTGCTGCGGCGATGCGCGGTGACAAGGGGGTGACTTTGTCTTCCATTGTTATCTACCCAGCAGATTGGCGAGGCGCGCCAGCGGAGATGCCGGTGCGGTGGTCGTAGGCGCGGCGAGGCGGCGGTCCAGGCGTTGCAACAGAGGCAGCAAGGCCTTCAGGTAAGGGTCGCGCGGCGCCGCGTCGGTCAGCAGACGGCCCAGTCCGGCATTGGAGCGCAGTACCCGCGAGCGGTCCGGCAGGGTGGCCAGCAGCGGCAGATTGAAGCGTTGTGCGATCTGCGTATCGGCCAGGCCGCCATTGGGATCGAAACGATTGACGATCAGCCGCAGGCGCTCATCGCGCAGGCCGCGGCTTTCCAGTTCGCGCATGGTCTGGTCAAGCGACACCAGCGAGCCGATCGCCTGATCGGTGACCAGCCAGACCTCGGAGGCGCTCTTGAGCAAGGTGGTGGGCAGCAGCTGCACGGGCAGGCCGCCTACGTCGCACAGGCTCAGCGGGAATACGCTGCGCAGGCGGTCGAGCAGGGCGATGGGTTCGTGTTTCTTCAGCAGCGTGCCGCTGCTGATGCCCAGCAGAGCGAGGCCGCTGGGGTGATGGGCAAACGCGGTGCCGGCGAAGGTGCGGTCCATCCGCTCGACGTTGCGCAGCGCCTCTTCATAGCCGAAATGGCTCTCCATGCCCAGATACAAGGCGGCATCGGCGGAGGGCTGGCCAAGGTCGATCAGCAACAGCCAGTTCTGCAGCGCCGCCACATCTGGCGAGCTGGGGTTCTGCTCGGCCAGGCTTACGCCAAGATGGGTGGCCAAGGTGCTGGTGCCAACGCCTGGGCGTACCCCAAGCAGCACGATCAGGCGGCCGTCTGCGCGGACCTCGACTGCCGCTGCCGGACGCGCTGGACTGGGTGCTGCAGAAACGCGCTCGAATACTTCCAGCATCTGCGCGGGACTGTTGTCGATATCGACGAAATCGCAGACGCCTGCGCGCATTGCCGCCAATAGATGTGCGGCCTGTTCCGGACCGGTGGTGCCCAGTCCGATCAGGGCCGGGCAGCCCGCTATTGCATGCAGCTGGCGCGCGATATCGGTGGAGTAGGCGGCATTGCCACCGCAGTAGTCGAGCAGCACGAAGGCACTGCCTGCGCCATCGAGCAATTGCCTTGGCGCGGTCTCGCGGCTGTCCACCCAGCGCAGATTTGCCTGCCCAGCCAGCACCGCACCCAGGCGCGCCATATGACGGTTGTCTGGTGCGTACAGCAGCAGATTCAATTCTGGGTGGCTGTGGGTCTGGGGCAACGGCATCACCGGTGGCATGGCGGCGCTTCAGCGAGAAAAGCCGGGGAGTTGATCGGGACTGGCCGGATGCAGCAGCCACGAACCCCAAACCGGCAGTTTTGGCTGCGCTTCGCGTTGGCCAGGCAGCGGGATGTCGGTGCCACGCGCCAGCGGTTTGACCAGGCGCGGCGTCACCACGATGACCAGTTCCTTGTCCTCACGCTTGTAACTGAGGTTGCGGAAAAACGAGCCGAGTATCGGGATGTCGCCCAGCAATGGGATCTTGTTGACGTTGGACGACAGCTGGCTGCTCACCAGGCCGCCAATGACGAAGCTCTCGCCGTCGCCCAGTTCCACCGTGGTGTCGGCGCGGCGGGTGGAGATGGCCGGAATCTGGGTGCCGTCGAGGGTGATGCCGCGGCTGTAATCCAGGTCGCTGGCCTCGGGAGCCACCTTCAACGCAATGCGGTCTGCCGACAACACGGTTGGGGTGACGGTGAGGCCGATGCCGAACGGTTTGAAGCTGACGGTGGTGGTGCCCAGGCCCTGCGGTTCCAGGATGGGCAGCTCGCCGCCGGCCAGGAAGCTGGCACTCTGGCCGGACAGTGCAACCAGGGTTGGTTCGGCCAGTACCCGCGCCATGCCGTTGGCCTGCAGCAGATCGATGTTGGCGCTCCATGCACCGGGAAGCGAACTTGCCACCAGCTTGAACGCCGAAGACAGGGCACCACCGCTGTCACTGCTGCCGGCCGGTGAGGTGATGCCGTAACTGAAACCGCCATTGATGTTCTTGAAGCTGATGCCGACCTGACGCAGCACGCTGCGATTGAACTCCACCACCTTGACCTCGACCTGCACCACGCCGCCATTGGCAATGGTGGCGGCGTCGCTGATCACGCCCTTGTCGCCAATCGCCGACGCCGCGGCTTTGCGGCTGGCTTCGTGTTCCAGCAGCGAGGTCGCGCTGCCCGAGAGCAGGGCCTGCCCACCTTGCACGGTGAGCTGACTGCCGCCGCCATCAAGCAGGCCGCCCTGTACGGCATTGCGCACTTCCACACGGATGCGGGTGGGCGTCGGCTGCTTCTGCAACCATAGCAACAGTGTGGTGCTACCCGCGGATTTGCCCACCAGCAAGGCTTCGCTGTTGCGGCCGATGCGGGTGATATCGGCGATGGACGGATCGGCAATGGCGATCCGTTTGACGCCAGCAGGCAGATTCCAAGGGCGCTGCTCGTTGAGTTCAAGCACGACGCTGTTGGTCATTGCCTGTGCCTGCGCTGCCTGCGTGGCCGGCGGCGCAAAGCCCCCCAAACCAAGCAGGGTCAAGCCGAGCAAGGTTGATGCGGTGATGGAAGAGCGCTGGTGCAAGAGAGAGCCTCCGTTCATGGCGAAGACAGGCGGTTGTCTGGGGTGGTACCGCGAATGATCTCGATGCCTTGCCGTGTCGCTGGCCGTGGGACACGGCGCCGCGGCGGCGCTGTCGTGTTCGTAGCGGCAGCTGGCATGCGTGCGTTGTTGTCACCGGCCAGCGCGTTCAGGTCGATACCGGCATAGGCGAGGTTCTCAGGCCTTGTGGCTGCTTCGGCGGCGCCATCAAGATCGCGCCGCAACGCCAGTACCGGTGCCGGTGGCGCAAACAGGGCCTCATCGGCCAGGCCGGTGTCGCCGGGGTTGCGCAGCGCCAGGAACAATTTGCCGCTGTGGGCGGCCAACAGCAGGCGGCCTGCGTCCTGCACCGGTACGGCGAGTATCGCACTGCGCGCCTGCGGCGCATCGCTGCTGGTCGTGCCGGAGCCGCGGTTATCGCGCGCGGCGATGGTTTCGGCGCGGCTACCCGGCTCCGGAGAGGCGCTGCCCACGGCATCGCTCTGTTCACTGGTGGCCGGACGTGCCTGCGACACGTCGGCATTGCCGTAGCCAAGAACCTGCAACCGCGAAAGCAGCAGGCGGGCCTGTGGATTTGCCTGGCCACTGGCGCCGGCTGCGGGATCCTGCAGGCTCATGAAGACATCGACGTAGTCGCCTGGTGCGACCCGGTTGCTGACACCTGCCAGCTCGTCGACCGGTACCGCCACCGCACGTTCGCCGGGCTTGATGCCGATGGCGATGCCCTGCAGCAGCTGCTCGGGCGTGATCAGCGCACCGGCGGCGATGTTCAGCGCCGGGGTGCGGCCCTCGACCTCGCTGATGGCGGCGTAGCCGCTGGTCGGTGGCAATGCCATTTCAGCGACGGACAGGTCAGCTGCGGTGATGGGGCGGCCGGCGTGCAGGTCCTTGTTTGCGACCACCAACATGCGCTTGGGCACGCTGGCCGGCGCCTGCCTGGCGACCGCATCCTCTGGCGCGGGCGCAGCCCGTCGGCCGATGCCAAATGCCAGCACCATCAACAGTGCTGCCAGTACCAGCAGCAGGATTGCAGCTATGCGTATTGCCTTCGGCATCTTGAAGCTCCTCCCCCTTGGAGTCCGCGGTCAGCGGTCGCCTAGATCCAGTTGAACAACGGCGGTACTGCTCAATGATTTGCCCATGCTCCAGCCCATCAGGGTGCCGGTGCCCGGCATGAAGGGATGGGCGTCATGGTCGTAGGACACGATTACTTTGATGCACTTGACCGAGCTATCGGCAGCGCAGACATAAGGTTGAGAGACGGTGATGGGCGCCGCGCTGGCGCTGCTGCAGCCGGCGGCCGTGCCGGAGTAATTCAACAACCATTGCATCGAGCGCGCGGCAGCCTGGCAGGCATTGCTGCGCCGTTCGGCGGTGGTGCCGTAGCGCAGCGATGCGCGTGCGCCTTCACCTGCGGCAAGTGCCAAGGTTTGCTGGGCGGCGAAGATCATCACCCCGGTGAAGGTGATCAACAGCAGCGGCAGCACGCCGAACATCATCATCAGAGCGAACTCGATGGTTACCACACCGCGTACGCGGCGGCGGCCGGTCACCTCATGCCGGGACATAAGCACCTCCCTGTACCACGACGGCGATCATCGCGATGCCCATGTACGCCGCATACGGAATACCACTGCGGCCGCACCGTGCCGCACGCAGGTCCATCTGCAAGTCAGTGATCAAGCTGGAACCCTGCAGCGATTGCACCATCCGCTGCAGTCGTAGTGGGGCGTAACCGGCTGCCGGCGTCCAGACAATGACAAGCAGTGCATGGGCGCCTGCTGCCAGGCTGGCGATCAGCCAGATCGGCAGCAAAGCAGTGCTGCCCAGCAGGAAGCCGATGACTGAGAACAGCTTCACATCGCCCGCACCCATCCAGCCGATGGCGTAGAAGGGCAGCAAGGCAGCCAGACCAAGCACGCCGCCAAGCAGGCACTGGGCGAGCGATGGCGGGTTGCCGATCTGCAACAGTTGCATCGCCGCGACACAGCCGAGCACGGCCAGCAGTGCGCGGTTGGAGACGCGCCGGGCCATGAGGTCGCTGATCGCGACCTGGGCTCCGAGCAGCAACGCTGTCAGGTAGGCGATGGTCATGGCAGCGCCCCTTGTTCAACTGGTCGGAGTAGTGCCACCGGTGCCGCCAACCAGCGCGGTGAGCTTGTCGAGCACCGTCTGGAAGACGGTCCTCAGGCCATCGCGTGCGAAGAAAATGATCAGGCCTGCGACGACTGCGGCCAGCAGCCCGTACTCAAGTGCGGTGACACCGTCTTCTTCCCGGAAAAACCTGCGCAGCTGTGCGTTCATGATGTTCTCCCTGATGACCCGGTGTCGGTGTTGCACCGACAAGCAGCCGGGTGCTGGGCATTGCTGCCCGATTGAGGTCATTGGGATACGCATGACACCGGCAAGAGTGTGCCGACGGTTGTTCGGGTTGCCGGTTGGGGCCGGCAGTCTCCTACCCTAGCTTCCGTTGTCCCCTGTCGGCATGCAGCGCATGCCCGGAAACATCATTGCAATCGCCCCGCTGGGCGCATGCGCATATTCGGCAAGAATGAATTGTTTTTCATATATGTGACGGACTTGGCTAAACGCGAGTGGCGGAGCCCGCGTGAAGACTTGTTTTCTTTGTCAGTATCCATCGCAACGAAAGACGTTCAATGGATTGAAGAGCGTAATTCCGTAATGTGGGTTTCAGGCTGTGCGGCAGGGGATTGCAGGTTGTCTTTTACGATCTGCAGCGGATGGTCGGGCTTCTGAAGCGGGTCCTGATCGAGGACGCGCAAAGGCTTTCACATGGATGCGGGTGTCGGCGTAAATGGTTTGAGGTCATGTGACCTGGCGTCACTGAGCGGCACGCTACGCGTGTGCCACGTTGAGCTTGTGTTGCTCGATGACCAGCCGCCATCGGCGTCCATCACTTCGTTTGTCCACGACCAGGCACTGTTGTGCACGTTTGAAATTGGCGCACGCACGCGCGGCCGATTCATGTTGCCGCTGGACTGGTGTTTGTTGGGATGCCTGCAATCGGTCGATCCGCACAGCAGCTGGTGCCATGGCGTGCCCTTGCTGCCGGGAAACATTGTGTCGGTGATGCCCGAGGGCATTACCGAATTCGCGCTGGGCGCAGGCAGTCGCGTGACCTTTGTACTGGTGCCGTTGAAGCGCTTCCAGGAGCGCGCAGCAGCGCAACGTCTGGGCGGTTTGGTCGATGAATCCGCCGCCGTGCCCTTGCTGAGTGCCGGGCCGCATGTGCCGCTGCAGGAGTATTACCAAGGGCTGCATGAGCGTATCCGTGAAGGCGAGGTGGGCGCCGAAGAGATCGACGCCATGCTCGATGCGCATGTAAAGGAAATCGTCACCGGCGGGCCGCCCGAGCGTGGTGGCTGCAATCGCAGCCGTCGCGCCCGCTATCTGATTTTCCGTCGTGCCGAAGACATGATGTACGCCAACCTGCGGCGACATATCTATATGCACGAGCTCTGCGACGCGGCTGGCGTGAGTGAACGCGCGTTGCGCTATGCGTTCGAGGAACTGGTGGGCATTTCGCCGGTGCGCTACCTGTCGATGCTGCGCCTGTGCGAGGCCTGCCGCAGTCTGTCCAGCGCTGACGCTGGACGCAAATCGGTCAAGTCGATTGCGCTCAGCTGTGGCCTGTGGGACCTGTCGCGCTTCGCCGACAATTACCGCAAGGTATTTGGCGAGTTGCCGAGCGAAACCTTGATGCGTGGTACCTACACGCACGCTTGATGCCTGCGGAGTGTGATGCACATCAAGCGTCGGTAGCTGCTTGCCGATTACGTGCATCGGCGTGCCGTTAACGGGCAACGGTTTGCCAAATCAACGCATCGGTGTGCCGGATGCGGGTAAAAAAAGCAGCGCCGCAGCGCTGTACTGGCCTCACAGAGAGAACCCCTCCACGCCTGGTGGGGTTGAGCTGGAGGCCCCAAATGAACCGCATCTATCGGCTGGTATGGAACCGCACCCTCAATGCGTTTGTGGTGGGGTCGGAATTGGCTAGTGCACAAGGCAAGGGCTCGGGTCCGGCGAAGTTGTCGCCGGCAGCGTCGTGGAGCCTGGCAGGTTTGGCTGGCGCCATCGCGCTGGCCTTGGCCGGGCCAGCGGCGGCGACCGACGCAAAGCTGGCCGACCTGCAGGATCTGCTCGCCAAGTACAGCAACACCGACGCCCAGCAGATTGTCTCCACTGTGTTGCCGAGCGCCGGTGCCGGCGCTGCGATCAACGCTTCGGTGACGCTGCCGGCAGTGCTGCAGGTGGACGCATCGGCGGCAGTCGCGCTCACGCCGCGCGTTGCGACTGCGCCGGCAGCGGCACGCGCACAACTCGGTGTGCGCGCGGCGCTGCCAAAGCTGCATTCGCATGGCGGAACAAATTCACCGGCAGCAGCGCTGTCGGTGGTTACCGATGCCGCACTCGCGGTGAAGCCGCTGGCGGCTTCGGCCAATGCCACGGTCACTGCGACGGTTGGTCCGCTGACCGGCAATGCTGCTGGTTTGCAAGGCATTGCCGCGATACTGCTGCCGGGCAAGGAAGAGGGTGGTAACCCGCTGCATGGCACGCTGGTGTCAACGGCCGGTGCGGTCAAGGAGCTGACCGGCGAAGTGTTGACTGGCAAGCCGGTGGCTGCGGTCGAAACGCTCGCTTCGCATGTGGGTACGACGGTGGCTCCGATCACCCAGCATCTGGGCGGTGGCGTCGATGGCCTGGTTGGCGCACTGTTGCCGGGTCAGCAGGGCGGAAGCCCGTTGCAGGGCACGCTGGTTTCAACGGTTGGTGCCGTCAAGGAAGTGACTGGCGAAGTGCGGACCGGCCAGCCGGTAGCCGCTGTCGAAACGCTCACTTCGCACGTGGGCACGACGGTGGCTCCGCTCACCCAGCATCTGGGCGGCGGCGTCGAAGGTCTGGTCGGCGCGCTGTTGCCGGGTCAGCAGGGCGGAAGCCCGTTGCAGGGCACGCTGGTTTCAACGGTGGGTGCCGTCAAGGAAGTGACTGGCGAAGTGGCGGCCGGCCAGCCGGTAGCTGCGATCGAAACGCTCACTTCGCATGCCGGTACGACGGTGACCTCGCTTACCGGACATATCGGCAGCGGCGTTGCCGGCCTTGGCGGCGTACTGCTGCCGGGCGCAGGGCAGGGCGGCAATCCGGTGCGTGACGCAGTGACCGATACAGTGGGCGCGGTCGAAGATCTGACCGGCGGCCTCACCAAGGGCACGGGGCTGGGCGGCGTGGTGGATGGATTGGTCAATGGCGCCGCTCCTGTGCTGGGTGGTGTTGGCAATCTCCTCGGTGCGGTGGTGGGCGGCGTGACCGGCTCGACCACGCTTGCTACAGGCGTCACCAACACGGTTGGCACGCTGACCGGCGGGCTGCAGGGCACTACTGGTGCGCTCGCCGACGGCGATGTGGCTGGCACCGTGCAGAACCTGCTGGGAACGGTCAACAACACCGCGTCCACGCTGTTGGGTGCCACTGGCAATACGCTGGGCGGCGTGACCGGCTCCGGCTCTGGCGTGAGTGGCGTGACCGGGGTGCTGAGTGGCGTGATCGGTGGCGTGACCGGCGGCCTGTCCAACGTGGTCGGAAGCCTCACCGGCAGCCCTGTGATTCCCAGCGCGGTACCGGCAGCGCCCGGCCCGTCTGGAATGATCGTTGGCAACGGCGGTCTGGTGGGCTCGGTGAATCAGCTGGTGGATTCGCCGCTCACGTCGCTGCTTGGGGGCAATCCGTACATGCAGAGCGGTAGCCTGAAGGTGAACAGCACCAATGTGATGCAGACCTATTCTGAGGTGCAGGTGCTGGGGCTGCCGACGGTGAACCTGACGCCGGTAGGCGACCTGCTGGATGGGCTGGGTGGACTGGCCACGGGCGGCAACTCACACCTGACCCTGATCGGCGGTGTCACCTCCGACAGCTATATCACCAACATCAACAACGGCGACCCGGGTGGCCTGCTGGGACTGCTGCTGCCGGATGGCGCGCCGGCCTGGGCGTCGGACTGCCTCAATGTGCTGGGCGCGGTGACCGCCAAGTGCTGGGCAGTGCCGGCAGCGCAGGATTACCAGGTGCTGATCGGCGATGGCGCCTTTGCCAACGGTTCCAAGGAGGTTGTGATCGGCAGCAATGCCGAGCATCGGTTGGCGGCGCAGACGGCGGACCAGGTGTTCATCGATGCGGCCGGTGGCAAGACCGGTGTCCCCACTGCCGACTACGATGCACGGCTGGGGCATTCGGTGGTGGTTGGCGACAGTGCCAAGGGCACCGCCAATGCGCAGACGCTGCTGGGCGCGGGTGCAACTTCCGACAAGGCCAACAGTGTGGCGCTGGGCTTCAAGTCCAATGCCGCACGCGGTGGCCAGGACAACTACGCAGCCTTTGGCTTGACCGCGGCGCAGACGTCGATCGGCGAGGTGGCCGTGGGTTCGGTCGGCCGCGAGCGGCAGATCACCCACGTTGCTGCCGGCAGCCAGGACACCGATGCGGTGAACGTCAAGCAGCTGCGCGGTGCATTGGACCAGATTGATGATCTGGGTCTGGCCGCTGTGGTCTATGACGAAGACCTCAATGGTGTCGTCAACTACGGCAAGGTGACGTTGGGCAGTGGCCAGGCCGTCAGTGGCACAGTGCTGGCCAATCTCGCCGCAGGTGCGGTCGCGGCCGGCAGCCTGGAGGCGGTCAATGGTGGCCAGCTGTTTGGGGTGGGTGCTTCGATGGCCACCTACCTAGGCGGTGGTGCGACCTTCAACGGCGGTGTGCTCGGTGCACCGAGCTATCAGATCAACAGCGTTGGTGTACTGGGCGTGGTCTCGCTGCAGCAGTTCGGAAACATCGGTAGCGCGTTCAGCTCGATCAGCGATTCGCTGCTCAACCTGAGCAACCTGTTGCCGCGCAACGTCCCGGGCGGCAGCGATCCGCTGGCGGTGAAATACGTCGCCGATGGCGCCGGCAATCCCACCAATGCGGTGCAGCTCAGTGGCGATGGCAGCGGTGCGGCGGTGGCACTGGGCAACGTGGCCGCTGGCAGTGTCACCAGCGGCAGCCTGGATGCGATCAATGGCGGGCAGTTGGCTGCAACCAACGACGCAGTGGCTTCCGCGATCGGCGGCACCATGCAATACAACAGCAGCACCGGCCAGTGGAGCGCGGCCAGCTTCAACATCACCTCGATCAACAGTGGCGGCGCCGCGACCCAGCAGACGTTCGGCAATGTCACCGATGCCTTTGCGGCAATGGACAGCTCCATCGTCAACGTCAACAAGCGCATCGACAACATCCAGAACGGTGGTGCCGGCAACGCCTACTTCGCGGTCAATTCGACCAAGGCGGCTGCCTCGGCCACCGGCCAGGACAGCCTGGCCGCAGGTCCGCAGGCCACGGCCAGCGGCAACCAGGCCGTGGCCATCGGTGACGGTGCCAATGCATCGGCTGCCGGCAGTGTCGCGCTGGGTGCCGGTTCGGTAGCCAGCCGTGCCAACACCGTGTCGGTTGGTGCCGCAGGTGCAGAGCGCCAGGTAACCAACGTTGCAGACGGCAGTGAAGCCACCGATGCGGTGAACCTGCGGCAGTTGCAGGCATCGCAGCAGGGCACGGTGCGCTATGACCAGAACACCGACGGCAGCACCAACTACGGCAGCGTGACGATGGGGCGCACCGGTACCAGCACCGTGATCCACAACGTTGGTACCGGTGTTGCACCCACCGATGCGGTCAACGTGGCACAACTCAACAAGGGCATGGGAGAGGTCATGGATTGGTCGAAGAACTACACCGATCAGCGCTTCAATGACGTCAGCCGCGACATGAAGCGCATCGATGACCGTGCTTCTGCCGGTGTTGCTTCGGCCATGGCCATGGCCGGGCTACCGCAGCCGACCGAGGCGGGCAGGCGCATGGCATCGATGGCTGCCAGCACCTTCCATGGCGAGTCGAGCATGGCGGTGGGCGTGTCGGGTGTCACCGATGGCGGTCGCTGGATCTACAAGCTCAGTGGCTCGGCCAATACGCGTGGCGATGGTGGGGTGACGGTAGGCGCCGGCTTCCAGTGGTAAGCACCGGGTGGCAGTGACCTGCATGCAGACAACCATGGCTACGCATCGAGGACGCTATGAACACGAAATGGACCGTACTGGCGTTGCTGGCAACCCTGACCGCCTGTGGCAAGGGCCAGCTGCGTGAAGAATTCCCGGATCCGGCGCGGGCCTATCCGGCCGGTGGCACCTACGTGAATCTCGACAACCTGCGGCAATACGCCCCAGGCATGAACAAGCGCCAGATCCAGACGTTGTTGGGTACACCGCAGTTCAATGAAGGTTTGTGGGGGGTGCGGGAGTGGAACTACGTTTTCAAGTTTCGGCGTTCGGTTGGGGCCGAGCCGATTCAATGCCAGTTCCAGGTTCGGTTTGACGCGGACGGCGTTGCCAGCGGCCAGGCGTGGCAACCAGCAAGCTGCGCCGCGTTGCTGGAGCCAGCTCCCGCACCACCCGCGCCACCACCGCCGCCGCCTCCGCCGGAGGTGGTGGCACCACTGCGGATCTCGGCCGATGCCTTGTTCGCCTTCGACAGCGCCAACCTCTCGGCTGTGGGCCGCGGTCGTCTGGATGAGCTCCTGCAGCAGCTGAAGGATCGGGCGGCGCAGACTTCGCTCACCGTCATCGGCTACACCGATCGCATCGGCACCGATGCCTACAACCTGGAACTGTCGCGGCGGCGCGCGCAGAGCGTGCGCAACTACCTGGTCGAGCACGGCGTTCCGGCAGCTGCACTGCACGCCGAGGGGCGCGGCAACACTGCGGCGCTGGTCGAGTGCGAGCAGGTCAGCGGGGCGGCGCTGGTGGAATGCCTGGCGCCGAACCGGCGGGTGGAGATTGCCGGAATGGGCGGCTGATTCCACGGTGGAGCCAGCGGGCGATGCGATTGTCGCCCGCAGCCCTCACAATGGCCGCCGGTAGTCCGTGGCAGCCGTGCCCGGCCAGAACGGGACAGGGTGTGTTGTGCTGAAGTCGAACAAGGTAATTGCCTGGGCCGGGCCACTGGCGGTGGTGGTCTTCATTGCGGCGGTGGCCGGTTTTGGCGCGCAGCTGCATGGCTACGACCAGATGCTTCATCCAGTGTCGCTGCTAGGCGCGCGTGGAATCCGCGGCGGCACGGCATTCAGCTTGCTGGGCTTTGTATTGCCGGGCCTGCTGGCTGCGATTGCCGCGCTGGACCTGGTCCTGCGCATGCCTGCCACAGCCCCGCGCCCGCTGCGGGTTGGCGGACAGATGCTGTTGCTGGCTGCAATCGCGTTTGCCGCGATGGGGCTGTTCCCCTTGGATGTGGACGATATCGAGAACCGCGCCAGCCAGTACCACGCCAGCGCCTGGTTGCTGTGGTTGCTGGCGTTCAGCGCCGCCGCCATCGCTTTGCGCTTTGGCGCCGGCAAGGCCAGTGCGTGGCGGCCGCTGTCCACGCTGACCATGGTCTGCGCACTATGGATCGTCTGCAGTGCTTTCCTGTTCGAGATTGCCATGCCAGTGGCCATGGCGCAGCGCCTGGCCTTCCTGGGTTGGCTGGTCTGGCTGGTGGGTGCGGCCCGTCTGGCGCCAGCACGCGGCTGAGCGATGCAGGCGAGGTGCCGCGAATCGGGGCAGGGCACGCGCAAGCAAGCCATGTAGCGTGTCTTTGAGAAACCTCCGGTTTTTTAAAAGTCCTATATTTCAATGACCTGCAGGCATTGCTTGATACTGGTCTGCGCCCGGATTGGAGTGCAATGATGCACTGCGGTACCCTTTGCCGCTTTGCCGTTGCCCAGCGTTGACATGTCCAGCGTCGAACCAAATATCTACGATCCCCAGCAGGTTGAAGCCGCCGCCCAGAAATTCTGGGAGGCCGAGAAAGCATTCGAGGTGAACGAAACCTCGGACAAGCCCAAGTTCTACTGCTTGTCGATGCTTCCGTACCCGTCCGGTGCACTGCACATGGGCCATGTGCGCAACTACACCATTGGCGACGTCATCAGCCGCTACAAGCGCATGACCGGCCATAACGTGCTGCAGCCGATGGGCTGGGACGCCTTCGGCCTTCCGGCCGAAAACGCCGCGATCAAGAACAAGACCGCGCCGGCCAAGTGGACCTACGCCAACATCGGCCATATGCGCAGCCAGCTCAAGTCGCTGGGCTATGCGATCGACTGGTCGCGAGAATTCGCCACCTGCACGCCGGACTACTACGTCCACGAGCAGCGCATGTTCACCCGGTTGATGCGCAAGGGCCTGGCCTACCGCCGCAACTCGGTGGTGAACTGGGACCCGGTCGACAACACCGTGCTGGCCAACGAGCAGGTCATTGATGGCCGTGGCTGGCGTTCCGGCGCACTGGTCGAGAAGCGCGAGATCCCGCAGTGGTTCCTGCGCATCACCGATTACGCCCAGGAATTGCTGGACGGGCTGGACGAGCTGCCGGGTTGGCCGGAGTCGGTCAAGACCATGCAGCGCAACTGGATCGGTCGCTCCGAAGGCCTGGAAATCCAGTTCGACGTGCGTGACGTGGATGGCGCTGCACTGGATCCGCTGCGCGTGTTCACCACCCGCCCGGACACGGTGATGGGCGTGAGCTTCGTCTCCATTGCCGGCGAACACCCGCTGGCCGTGCACGCCGCAAAGAACAACCCGCAGCTGGCCGCCATGCTGGCCGAGCTGAAGCAGGGCGGTGTCTCCGAGGCCGAACTGGAAACCCAGGAAAAGCGCGGCATGGACACCGGCCTGAAGGCCATCCATCCGGTCAGCGGCGAGCAGGTGCCGATCTGGGTCGCCAACTTCGTGCTGATGGGCTACGGCACCGGCGCGGTAATGGCTGTTCCGGGCCACGATCAGCGTGATTTCGAGTTCGCCACCAAGTACAAGCTGCCCAAGCTGCAGGTCATTGCACTGAAGTCGCCGAAGAACGACGACGAGCGCAGCTACGACGACAGCCGCTGGCAGGACTGGTACGGCGACAAGACCCGTGAAACCGAGCTGGTCAATTCGGCCGAATTCGACGGCCTGGATTTCCAGGGTGCGTTCGAGGCATTGGCCGAGCGTTTCGAGCGCAAGGCCCAGGGCCAGCGCCGGGTCAATTACCGCCTGCGCGACTGGGGCGTGAGCCGCCAGCGTTACTGGGGCTGCCCGATCCCGGTGATCTACTGCGACAAGTGTGGCGCGGTGCCGGTGCCGGAAGACCAGCTGCCGGTGATCCTGCCGGAAGACGTAACGCTCAATGGCACCGGTTCGCCGATCAAGGCCGATCTGGAATGGCGCAAGACCACCTGCCCGGATTGCGGCGGCGCGGCCGAGCGCGAAACCGATACCTTCGACACCTTCATGGAGTCGAGCTGGTACTACGCCCGCTATACCTCGCCGGGTGCCCGTGAGGCGGTGGACAAGCGCGGCAATTATTGGCTGCCGGTCGACCAGTACATCGGTGGCATCGAGCACGCCATCCTGCACCTGATGTATTTCCGTTTCTTCCACAAGCTGATGCGCGATGCGCGCATGGTGGACAGTAACGAACCGGCGCAGAACCTGCTGTGCCAGGGCATGGTCATCGCTGAAACCTTCTACCGCCAGAACAGCGACGGTTCCAAGGATTGGTTCAACCCGGCCGATGTGGACACGGTGCGCGACGAGCGCGGCCGCATCACCGGCGCGACCCTGCGCGAAGACGGCCAGCCGGTGGTGATTGGTGGCGTCGAGAAGATGTCCAAGTCCAAGAACAACGGCGTCGACCCGCAGACCATGGTGGCCAAGTACGGCGCTGACACCGTGCGCCTGTTCTCGATGTTCGCTGCGCCGCCGGAACAGTCGCTGGAATGGAACGAGGCCGGCGTCGATGGCATGGCGCGCTTCCTGCGCCGGCTGTGGGCGATGGTGCACAAGCACGTTGCCGACGGCGTTGCACCGGCACTGGATGTCGCTGCGCTGAGTGCCGAGCAGAAGGCGATCCGCCGCAAGACCCACGAAACCATCAGCAAGGTCAGCGACGACTACGGTCGCCGCCACGCCTTCAATACCGCCATCGCCGCGGTGATGGAGCTGCTGAACGCACTGGCCAAGTTCGACGATGCCAGTGCGCAGGGCCGTGCGGTGCGCCAGGAGGCCCTGCAGGCTGCTGTGCTGCTGTTGAACCCGATCACCCCGCATGCCTGCCATGCGATGTGGCAGCTGCTGGGCCACGAGCAGACCCTGCTTGAAGACCAGCCGTTCCCGCAGGTTGATGCCGCTGCCCTGGTCAAGGATTCGCTGACCCTGGCAGTGCAGATCAACGGCAAGCTGCGCGGCACCATCGAGGTGGCTGCGGATACGCCGCGCGAGCAGATCGAGGTCCTTGCCAAGGAAGAGCCGAATGCGGCGAAGTTCCTGGATGGCCTGACCATCCGCAAGGTCATCATCGTGCCGGGCAAGATCGTCAACATCGTTGCGGCGTAAGCCGCAACGGGTATCTCAAGTGCAGTTCACGCGGCATCAGGCAGGCTAGCTGCCTGTTGCCGCTCCCGGCCGGCTCCTCCAGACTGTGTGCATGACTCGATACCTGACTGCCCTGATTCTTGCCGCCACCCTCACCGGTTGCGGCTTCCATCTGCGTAACAAGCTCGCGTTGCCTGCCGATATGCCGGCGGTGCAGGTGGATTCGGCGGTGCGTTACAGCGAACTGGTCAAGTTCCTCAACCGCGGCCTGCGCTCTTCGGGCGCCACCGTGGTCGAAGAAGGGGACACGTTGCCGGTCGCCGGCAAGACCCCTGGGGTCGCCCGTCTGCAGATCCGCTCCGAGCGCTGGGGTGACCTGCCAATTGCCATTGATGCCCAGGGCCGTGCCCAGGAATACAGCCTGCGCTACGCGGTGGTGTTCAGCTTCCTGCGGCCGGATGGCAGCGTGATTGTGCCGGAACAGGCGGTGGAGCTGTCGCGTGACTACGTGTCGCCGCCGCAGGACGCCACCGGTACCACCACCGAGCGCGAAATCCTGGCCGATGAGCTGCGCCGTGAAATGTCGGCCTCGATCCTGCGTCGTATCGACAGCGTGGTCCGCGCCGATGTGGAAAAGGCCTTGCATGCGCCGACGCCGGCCGAGGGTGCGACAGACGCGCCCAAGCCTGCGCAGGATGCTGCAGGTGAGGTGCGCTGAGTTGCTGTTCTTGCACGCCGCACAGACCCGGCAGGCCTGAGCGATGGAGTTGCGACCGGAACAACTGGCCAGCCAGATAGCCTCCCAGCCCTTGGCGCCGGTGTATCTGATCGCCGGCCCAGAACTGCTGCGGGTGATTGAAGCCGCCGATGCAGTGCGCGCCAAGGCGCGTGCGGACGGTATCGGCGAGCGTGAAGTATTTGATGCCGATGGCCGCGACTTCGACTGGGGGCAGCTGGCTTCCAGCTTCAACGCGCCCAGCCTGTTCAGTGCGCGGCGTCTGGTCGAGGTACGCCTGCCCAATGGCAAGCCGGGCAAGGAGGGCGCCGAGGTCATCAGCGACTTCTGCGCGCGGCCGGCGCCGGACGTGGTGCTGCTGATCACCGCTGGCGAATGGAGCAAGGCGCATCAGGGCAAATGGGCCGAGGCCGTCAACAAGGTTGGCGTGTTGTCGGTGGCCTGGGCGATCAAACCGCATGAACTGGGTGATTGGATCGAGCGGCGCCTGCGCAGCAAGGGCCTGCGTGCCGATCCGGGCGCCGTGCAACGCCTGAGCGAGCGGGTTGAAGGCAACCTGCTGGCGGCAGCGCAGGAAATCGACAAGCTGGCCTTGCTGGCGGATGGCCAATCGCTGGACGTGGCCAAGATGGAGTCGTTGGTGGCTGATGCCGCCCGCTACGACGTGTTCCGTTTGAGCGAAGCCGCCTTCTCCGGGCAGGCAGCGGCAGTGTTGCGGATGGTCGCCGGCCTGCGCGCCGAGGGCGAGGCGGTGGCCGCGCTGATGCCGATCCTGATCCGCGAACTGCTGATCACCGCCGGGCTGGCACGGGTACAGGCTGCCGGTGGCAACCTGGCTGCCGAAATGAAATCCAAGGGCATCTGGGAGTCGCGCCAGGCGCCGTTCAAGCGCGCGCTGCAGCGCCATCCCGATCCGCGCCGCTGGGAGCGCTTCGTCGCCGAGGCCTCGCAGGTGGACCGCATGGCCAAGGGCAGGGCGGACGGTGATCCATGGCTCGCCCTTGAGCGTCTGCTGGTCGCCTTGGCCGAGGCCAGGGCGGTGCGCCTGCTTGTCCGTGGCGTGCGCTGAATGAACATCGCCGCGCTGTCGCCGGCAGCTGCTGGCGCAGACGAAAGCCTGTGGCTGCTGTACGGCGGCACCTTCGATCCGATTCATAACGGTCACCTGGCCATCGCCCGCTGCGCTGCCACCGAGCTGAAGGTGCCTGTTCACCTGATGCCGGCTGCCGATCCGCCGCACCGGGCACCGCCCGGCGCCAACGCTGAACAGCGCACGTGGATGCTGGAACTCGCGGTAGCAGGGGAACCCAGCCTGCTGGTCGACAAGCGTGAGCTGCTGCGCGCCGAGCTGCAACCGGGTGTGCCGTCATGGACGGTGGACACCCTGCGCGACATCCGCGCCCAGATCGGTCCACAACGCCCCTTGGCCATGCTGATGGGCGCTGACAGCCTGCTTGGCCTGCCCAGCTGGCATGAATGGGAATACCTGCTGGACCTGGCGCATATCGTGGTGGCTGAACGCCCTGGCAGTGGTCTGGATGGCGAGCTGCCAGCGGCACTGGGGCAGCGCCTGCAAACGGCCTGGGCCGGTTCGGCCGACGAACTGGCCGCCAAACCGGCTGGCCGGGTCTGGCGGCTGCGACAGCCGCTGCACGCCGAGTCGGCGACCGTGGTGCGTGAAGCCATCGCCAATGGCGGCCAATGGCGCGATCTGTTGCCTTCGCCGGTGGCTGAGTACATCCTTGCGCAAGGCCTTTATGGCTGTGCCGCGCGGGCGTGAATGCCGGCAGCGGCCAGGTTCTCTATAATCGTCCCCTTAATTCATCGAGTTCTGCTGCTTTGACCACCGAAGCCCAAGTCATCAAGACCCAAATGCCCAGCCCGGCACCCTCCGTCCCGGCCCTGCTGGCGTCCGTCCACTCCGCCCTTGAGGAGATCAAGGCGCGGGATGCCGTCGAGCTCGATGTCCGTGGCAAGTCCAGCGTTGCTGATTACATGGTGGTGGTCTCCGGCACCTCCACCCGCCACGTCAAGTCGATTGGCGAGGAAGTCGTACGTTTCGCCAAGAACCTGGGCGTGATGCCGCTGGGTGTTGAAGGCGAGCGCGAAGCCGAATGGGTGCTGGTCGACCTGGGTGACGTCATCGTCCACGTCATGCTGCCGCGCGTGCGTGAGCTGTATGCGCTGGAGCGTCTGTGGACCGTCGGTGACCAGCCGCGTTCCGAGTATGACGACGAAGATGAGCAGGATGCCGGCTGAGCCTGACGGCCACGGCTTCTGTTTCCGTGACGGCGCCGCAGGGCGCCGTCTTCGTTTGTGCGGCTTGATAGGAGGCCATGCATGAAAGCCAGATTGATCGCCACCGGCGAACGCGCGCCGTCGTGGGTGGCGCAGGGGTTCGCCGAGTACCAGAAGCGACTGTCGCATTGGCTGCCGCTGGAACTGGTGGAAATCGAACCCGGCCTGCGTGGCAAGGGTCGTGATCCCAAGCGCGCCATCGAGGACGAAGGCAAGCGGGTGCTGGCTGCGCTGCCCAAAAACCCTTATGTGGTGGCGCTTGATGTGCCCGGCAAACAGCTCAGTTCAGAGCAGCTGGCGCAGCGTCTGGAGCACTGGCGCACGCAGGGACGCGACCTGGCCTTCCTGATTGGCGGCCCGGAAGGGCACGCAGCGGAAGTATCCGCAGTGGCCGATGAGAAGTGGTCGATAGGCCCGCTGACCTTGCCGCATATGCTGGTTCGGCTGGTGGTTGCCGAGCAGTTGTATCGCGCAGCAGCGATGTTGGCCAATCACCCCTACCATCGCGCGTAATTAACGTATAGAATGCGCCTCCCCGCCCGAATAGCTCAGCCGGTTAGAGCACTTGACTGTTAATCAGGGGGTCGTTGGTTCGAGTCCAACTTCGGGCGCCAAGATTTGATTGAAGACCCGCATCGCGAGATGCGGGTCTTTTTTTGCCTGTTGTTCAAGCTGCTGCTGAACGAATCACGGCAGGACTGCAAGCATGACTCGAACGAGGATCTGGAAAATTGCTCATGGCAGCGCCGCAAAGCGCTGCCATGAGTGGTAGCCAGAACTGCTCAGCCGAGTTTGAAGTCGACCGGAATCAGGCCGTAAGCCTGGACCGGACGGCCGCCATCGGTTGCCGGTTGGAATTTCCAGCGACGCAGCACCTGGTTGCGTGCGGCGGTGTCGAGGCTGCGGTTGCCGCTGCTGTGCTCGACGCTGACTTCCAGCGGCGAACCATCCACGTCCACCAGTACCCGCAACGTCACCGTGCCCTGTGTACCTGCGATCAGCGCGTCACGCGGATAGCTGGGGGCCGGCGCGTTGAGGTAGCGCAGCTGTACACCTTGTAGCGGTGTCGATGGACCCACTGGATCGATGGACGGCAGGGTGTCGACGGCCGGCGCCACATCAACCGGTGCGCTGATCACCGCCTCGGTAGCGAAGATCGGCATAGGCGCGTTGTCCACCGGCGCGGCCAGTGCCGGTGGTCGTGGTGGTGAAGGTGTGCGCGTTACTGGTACATCGACCGGTGGCAGTGGCGGGTTGGGGACGATGGGTTTGACGTCAGGGACCTGCCAACGTGCTTCACGCGCCTCCCGCTGGATCGGCACCTGTGACAGCGGAATCAGCAGCAGCGCGAGGGCAAGGGCGTGCAGTGCCAGGGCAGTGCTGTAGGCAAGGATGCGCGAGGGTTCTACGTGCAGGGACGGACTGCGTTGTTGCGTGCGGACCATGTACCACCTCCATGCGTGGGCGTGTGACAGAGAACAACGCGCGATGACACGGGACGGGGTTGCTCGACTGCGTCCCGTAGCTGCAGTGCGCCTTTTATTCCTGCGTTCGGCAAGCGGGGTGGTTGTTCCTGGTCAGCTGGCGGACAGCTTGAGGGGGCAGGCAACGGCCGGCTCTTGTGGGAGCGGGGGGGGGGGGGCGGCCCGGCCCCCCCCCCGGGGGGGGCCCGGGGGGGGGGGGGGGGGGTGGCGGCGTGGGGGGGGGGGGCGCCCGCCCC